>CAZDLV010000201.1:0-4580 GCA_964506345.1 uncultured Rhodobacterales bacterium
GCTGGGTCAGCATTTTGTCGAGCCACTGTTCGCGCACGCGGCGGAACTGTTCAAAGCCGATGGTCATGCCCTCGTGCCCCTTGGACGGCTGGGCGATGTAGGTGCCGAGCAGGCGATCCCACCACGGCAGGTTGAAACCGTAGTTGCTGTCGGTTTCCTTCGGGTCGATCGAGTGATGGACACGGTGCATGTCGGGTGTCACCACAAACAGGCGCAGCACCCGGTCTACGCCCTCCGGCAGGCGGATGTTGGAATGGTTGAACATGGCGGTGGCGTTCAACAGCACCTCGAAGATCAGCACGGCCACGGCGGGCGGGCCGAGGGCGGCGACCACGGCCAGTTTGATGACCATGGACAGGACGATCTCGACCGGGTGGAAGCGCAGGCCCGTGGTCACATCGATGGCCTGATCCGCGTGGTGCATCCGGTGCAGGCGCCACAGCGCGGGGACGGCGTGAAACAGCACATGTTGCAGGTAGATGGCAAAATCGAGCACGACGATGGAGACGATGATCGCCAGCCATGCGGGGGACTCGATGATGTTGAACAGGCCCCAGCCCTTGTCCTGCGCCATCAGCGCAAGACCGACGGCGACGATCGGGAAGGTCAGGCGCACGAGGATGGTATCGACGATCACTACGCCGAGGTTGTTGGTCCAGCGGATCACGCGGGGGATTTCGATGCGGCGACGGGGGGCGGCGACCTCCCATATGGCCATGACGATCAGGATTCCGAGGAATATCGCTAGCCGGATGGCGCCCTCGTTTGATAAAAGCAGGTCAGTCATCTTGTATGGTCCTTGTTCTGAGTAGCTCCCGATGCTACGTTCAAGTAATCTATTGAATGATATAATGTGTGGGTATGCGCGATGTCAACCAGTCCGAAACTGAAGCTCTATGAAGAGTTCGCCGCCATTGCGCGGGCGCTCGGTAATGCGCATCGCATTGATATACTTGAACACCTTGGACAGGGCGAGCGTGGAGTGGATGCGCTGGCGGCCAAGGTCGGGCTTTCGACGGCCAATACCTCGCAACATTTGCAGCTGCTCAAAAGGGTCGGTCTGGTCGAATCGCGGCGCGACGGGAAGTATATTCTCTATCGGTTGAAGGGCGACAATGTGCTGACGCTGCTCGGCGCGCTGTTCGAGGTGGGCGAAAACAACCTTGCCGAAGTGGACAAGGTGTTGCGCGGCTATTTCCACAAACGCGACGACATGGAAGCGGTCAGCCATGCGGAGTTGCTGGAGCGCAGCCGCGACGGGCTGGTGACGGTGCTGGATGTGCGCCCGAAAGACGAATTCGAAATGGACCACCTGCCGGGAGCGGTGAATATTCCGCTGGAGGAACTGGAAAGCCGCCTGTCCGAGGTCAATCCGGCGCAGGAGGTGATCGCCTATTGCCGCGGGCCCTATTGCGTTCTGTCGTTCGAGGCCGTCGCCGCCCTGCGCAAACGCGGCATCAAGGCGCGGCGGATGGAGGACGGGTTGCCGGAGTGGCGGGCGGCCGGATTGCCGCTGGAAACCGGATCGTGACATCAAAAATGTCAACGGACATGCCTGTTCCGCCACCCGTATTTCGGGCAAACAGGCGGCCGATTACCTAAGGGCAAACCATCGTTGTCTGCTGTTGGCAATGGCAACAAGGGACAGCATTACCGGCACCTCGACCAACACACCGACCACCGTTGCCAGCGCAGCGCCCGAATTCAGGCCGAACAGACTGATCGCGACAGCAACCGCCAGTTCGAAAAAGTTGGATGTCCCGATCAGGGCAGCTGGCGCAGCAATAGGAAACGGCACCCGCCACAAATATCCCCACCCGAAGGCAATCACAAATATCCCGTAACTCTGGATGACCAAAGGAACGGCGATCAGGACGATAATCGACGGCTCGGCCAGAATCGTTGGCGCCTGAAAACCGAACAGCAGCACAACCATACCCAGCAGTCCAACAATAGAAAACGGCTTCAAGCGCACCGTGAAATGCTCCACTGCCAATTTGTCGGACCGGCTACTCAGCCGCCGGTGTGTGAAATAGCCAGCCAGAAGGGGCACCAACACATACAGCACGACAGACAAAACCAACGTATCCCACGGCACCATAATATTGCTTAACCCCAGCAAAAAAGCAGTGATCGGCGCAAAGGCAAAAACCATTATCAGGTCGTTCAACGACACTTGGACCAGCGTGTAATTTGCATCGCCTTTTACCAACTGGCTCCAGACGAACACCATTGCCGTGCAAGGGGCAACACCGAGCAGGATCATTCCGGCGATATATTCACGCGCGGATTCCGGTGCAACCAGATCCTTGAAAACCACCATGAAAAACAGCCAGCCCAGCGCCGCCATCGTAAATGGTTTGATCAACCAGTTCACGACCAGGGTTATGATCAACCCTTTTGGCTGCTTGCCGACATCGCCGATGCTCGCGAAATCCACGGCTACCATCATTGGATAGATCATAACCCAGATCAGAACCGCGACCACCAAGTTGACACTGGCGTATTCCAAACGGGCAATGGCGGCGAATCCATCCGGAAAAACCGATCCGAGCAGCACACCCAAAACGATTGCCATCGCCACCCACAACGTCAGGTATCGTTCAAAAAGGCTCATGGGTTACTCCTGTGTTTCAAGTGGCATCTGGCCAATGTTATCTATGTGGGATTGCAGCGTGGCCATATCCGCCCCGCACGCCTGCAAGGTGATGAAGGCGCGGATGCGCGCCGTCATCCGGGCGTAAGCTTGCGTAAAAGCCGCACGTTTTTCAGCCTCGGAACCCGCCACGGCTGCCGGGTCCGGGATACCCCAATGGCCACTAACCGGCTGACCCGGCCACAGCGGGCATTCTTCATTCGCGGCCCTGTCACAAACCGTGAATACGAAATCCATTTCCGGCGCGCTGTCTTGCAGAAATTCGTCGAGATTTTTCGAGCGAAGCAAACCGGTGTCATGCCCCCGGCGGCGCAATAGTTCGATAGCAAACGGATTGACCGCGCCCGCCGGACGGGTGCCGGCAGAATAGGCATTGAAGCGGTCAGGGGCGAGGTTCCGCAAAATTGACTCGGCAAGGATCGAACGGGCAGAGTTTCCGGTACAGATAAAAATGACATTCTGTTTGCGGTTCGCCACATTCCTTTGTCGCTGCACAAGGCCCGACGGCGGGCATATCTGCGGACGACCACGGCAGCAATCCAGAAACAGGTAGTCCATAATTTCACGGGCGGATTCCATACGAACACGATACCGAAGCGACGTACCCGCACGGGTTTTGTCTACCAGACCGGCAGAAAAAAGCGCCGAAAGATAGACAGAAAGCGTGCTTGGTTTTATGCCAAGCGCACCGCCAAGCTCGCCAGCCGGAACCGCATCCGGAAAGCGTCGCACAAGCAGACGAAATACCGCCATGCGCTGCGGATGTCCCAAAGTTGTAAGTCGGTTGAGAATTATATTTTCCATATTTCATGAATATACGAAATATAAAGCAATGCAAGAACTAATTGAGATCGGCGGCCTGTCCGCATTTTCGAAATCCGGCGGGCAGCAGGTAAACCGCCCGCCGGTATGTTCCACACTACGGGATCAGGCCGTATATTCCTTTGACTTAAAGGAAATATGACGCGCCGATTCAGGTGCATCGGCCACTTTGCGGATGTTGGCCCAGGTGTGCTTGTAGTCCGGTAAAACCAGTTCGTTCACGCCGGGGTTCACGATATTTCCTTGTGAACCGGAGGGCGATCCGAACACCATCAGGGTTTCGCCGCGCCGCGCTGTGTCGGTCGGATAAACCATGGCCTGCGTGGCTCCATTGTCGTTGTACATTTCGACAAGATCCCCTGGCCCGGCCCCGATTTCGGCCATATCCGCCGGGTTCATCTCGATGAACGGAAACGGGAACCGGTCCTGAATAAAATCGTTGTCCTGATCCAGAAACTGGTTTTGCCAGAAGATATTGGCGCGGCCATTGTTCACCCAGAACCGGAACTTTTTCATTTCGGCTTCTTTGCCCTCGGCCTGCCAACCCCGCCATCCGGCAGCGCAGAACAGGGCTTTCTTGTCGTCGCGACCGTGCCGGTCGAACTTGCCGTCTGCATAAAGCCTTTCGGTTCCGACCAACTTCCCGTTTTCATAGCCGATCACGGGTTCCAGCACCCCGTTATTGCCCATGGCTCGCAAACGGTCATAGGTTACGTCGGGATTTCCGGCGTTGTACCCATCCATGAAGGCATCTTCCTCGGTTTGCCAGTCATATCCCTTGAACTGGTCGGCATAGGCATCTTCGCCCAATTCGCGCAGCACCCGTTCCATATTCCGGGCGATTCCGGCGGCGATAAGGCAGTCCGGCTTCGAATTGCCAAACGGATCCATGTATTTTTCAGACAAGCGCAAGCGGCGCTCACCATTCATGGAGGTCAGGTTCATCTCGTTGCTTTCGCACGCCGCAAGCACAACATGGGCATTTTCGCCGATCTGGCTGCGGATGATATCGACATCCACCACGAACAACCCGCCGGCATCGACAGCACCGACGATCGCATTGATCAGATCTTCGCGCGAGCCGCCGGCGGCGTTGTCCATC
>CAZDLV010000202.1:0-4546 GCA_964506345.1 uncultured Rhodobacterales bacterium
CCTAGTGCAGCGAGCCGCCAAGGTCGTATTTGCCATTCTGGAGTTCGCCGAAAATTTCGGCAACTTCGGGATGGTCTACAGGGTCACCGGAATCGTCACGCACCAGATTCTGTTCGGATACATAGGCGACATAAAACGACGCCTCGTTTTCCGCCAGCAAGTGATAGAACGGCTGGTCTTTGACCGGGCGCACATCCTCGGGAATGGATTCCCACCATTCATCGGTGTTTTCGAACGTCGGGTCGATATCGAAAACCACACCGCGAAACGGATGGATGCGATGTTTGACCACCTGACCCAACGCAAATTTTGCTGTTTTTCTTAACATTGTCTCGACCTTCGGTTTCCAAGCCGCCCCTTTATAGATTGCTTGACTTCCTGTCCATACAATCCGAAATTCCGGCGTCACATGAAAAGGTAGGCACATGGCGCTCGTACTTCAAGTTCTGCAAATCGTTGCACCGGTGTTTATTCTGGCCGGAATCGGCGTTGTGTGGGTGAAACTCGGGCTGGAATACCGCGTGCAATTCGTCACACGGCTGACCATGTCGCTGTCGGTTCCGGCGTTGATATTCGTCGCACTGGTCAAAACCGAGATCGCGCCGCAAGCCTTGCGCGATACCGCGTTGGCGGCCGTCGCGGCCTATATCGGTGTGGCGGGTGTGGTGTTTGTTCTGGTCAGGCTGGCGCATCTGGATGTGCGCACCTTTCTGGCGCCGCTGACCTTTGGCAATACCGGCAACCTGGGTCTGCCGCTGGCGCTGTTCGCCTTTGGCTCGCTGGGGCTGGATTATGCGGTTGTGGTATTTGCCATCATGGCCGTGCTTTCCTTTACCCTCGGTGTCTGGATCGTATCGGGCCAAAGTCGCCCGACCGCCGCATTCAAGGAACCGATCGTCTGGGCGACCCTGCTGGGCGGCCTGTTCCTGACGCAAAACTGGACCCTGCCGCAGTGGAGCATGAACACACTGGAATTGCTGGGACAGGTGGCCATTCCGGTGATGCTGATTACGCTGGGGGTGGCAATGGTGCGCCTCAAACCCGGCTCGATCAGCCGTTCGGTGTGGCTGGCGCTGGCGAAATACGGCATCTGCATCGGTGTTGCGTGGGGCGTGGGACGGTTGTTCGACCTGCCGCCGGTCGCGCTGGGGGTGCTGGTGATGCAGGTGTCGACGCCGGTGGCGGTTACATCCTACATGCTGGCGGAAAAATACGAGGCCGACAGCGATCAGGTCGCAGGGCTGGTCATGGCCTCGACGTTGATGGCCATCGTCGCCATCCCGCTGTTGCTGGCCTTTCTGGTGCAAACGTAAACGCCAGCCGAATGACCGGCTGGCGTTTGTTGTATCGCGGGATGCGTTATTTCCGGCGTCGGTCCGATAGCGCCGAAATGACCACAAGCACGATAAACAGCACCGCACCCGTTCCCCATACCCGGAAACTGCTGGGCATATTGATCGCCGGAATGGTCGCATACATCGTTGCAAGCAGGGTCCAGATTCCGGCCACGACAGCCAGCAGGATCGTATCAAGTCGTTTCATGGGTTTTTCCTCCGGTGTTTCATATCAATGCCCGCCCGTTGACAGGATCGTCACGCTATCGAGTATTTTGAAGCTGAGGATGGTAAAGAAATACATCCCCCCCACCATCGCCGCAATGGCCAGCGGCCCGACCCATGCGCTTTGCCGGCCGACATCGGTTCCGGCCCAGTCAACCAGCGGCAAATCCTCGATATCCACACCGTTTTTCACGTTGCGCGCGAACAGCATCTTGAACAGACCGTAGATATAGATGAACAGAACCGTGGTCATCACCAGCGAACCGGCGCCGACAAGCCCCATCAATGTCCCCCAGATAAACGGCGGGTCAACATGTTCCAGCACATCGTCGATATGGAAGCCCAGATTGAACACACGGCGCGGGATACCGTGGTAACCGGCGGCAATTCCGCCGATGCCGAACAGCGCCAGCCCGATGGTCAGCGTCAGCGGCAGCCGTTGTAACAGACCCGGACGCCAGACATTGTTACCCGACAACGCCGGAATAACATAGATCAGCATGGCAATGAAGGTCAGCGACACCCCCCCGACGGTGATGAAGTGGAAGTAGCCCGGAACATAGAAAGTGTCGCTTAACAGCACCGCCAGCTTGCTCTGGATCAGCACCATCGAGAATACGCCGCCCATCGACAGGTTCAGCGTCGCGAACCCCAGTGCCGCCATAACCGGGTTGCGCCACGGCAGCATTTTCATCCAGCCGAACAACCCGCGCCCGCCCTGCGCCCGCGCATGTGATTCCAGCGAGGCGACGATGACCACGAACACAAGGATGGTCGGCACCGCGATGAACAGCGACAGCAACGAGCCGACCACCAGAACGCCCTCGGCCAGACCCGGCTCCAGAAACAGGTGATACAGCGAGGTCGGCGGCACAAAGATCATGTAGATCGCGAAAACCACTTTGGAAAAATTCGCGCCGAACACGGATTTCACGCCGGTCAGGTTCTCCATCAGGATATACCACAGCACCACCGTCGCCATCAGCGGCAGATAGTGCATGTTGTGGAACAGCACGCTCCAGCTCATTTCATAGCCGACAACGGCCTCGCGCAGGCCCATGGTCCACAAGAGCGGCGGCACATAGGCATTGATACCGGCCACTGCGGCAACCATCAGCAGGCCGCTCCATGATACAACGGCAAAGGTGATCGGCGACCAGTTGTCGGTCTGTCCGGTAAAACGTGGCCGCAAGGCGGTGATCAGGGCCGAGATGCCGACCAGCAGCAAACCGCCGCTTAACATGACATAGCCGGTAAAGAACAGCGTGCCATCGGACGGATTATCGGTCAGCAGGCTGGGATTACCGTCATACAACAGGATGGTATCGCTGGTCAGCAGGCTGTATTCGCTGACGATCATACCCCCCAACATGCTCAGGAAACCCAGCCACGCAACGGGACGCAGCAGGATGCCGTCCTTGCCGCCGGAATAGACGGCCGCCAGCATCAGAACGAATCCGGCCTGCACGAAGTTCAGCCAGTAATAGAAAATCGTGACTCCGTGCATGCCCAGCATACGATAGACAAAGCCGGATTCCGGCGTGATCAGTCCGGTACGACCGGCGGCGGTCATCGACGCAAAGAACACGCCCAGCGCCAGCGAAATAACGGCCATGGTGAAAAACGCGCGCAACATCTTTTTGCTGTTTTGCGGCAGATTGCGAATCCCGACCGTCAAGCGGTGCGGCGGCAAGGATTTCGTTTCGGGTATGGTCTTATTCAACAATGATCTTCCCCCTCATCTGGTCGTGTCCAACACCGCAAAACACAGTGCAATACATCATGAATTGTCCGGTTTCGGTAAATGTCATGACGGTTTCGGTAAGCACCCGCGCCGGTCGGCGCATGATGTGTCCGGCGGATCCCGACTGGATCGAGGCCCCGTGGTTCACGTCGATGGCCATCATCAGGAACCGGTATTTTGTGCCTTTTTTCAGGCGCAGCACATTCGGCACATAGCCGAAACGCTGGGCGATCACATAGACGTCGATCGGCTCGTTTGCGGCCATGTCGGCATTTTCGGCATCCATCCCCGCAGCGGCCATTTCCGCCGCCATGTTCGATCCGTTCGCGGCTTCGGTCCATGCCCGCGTCGGCTCCACACTGCCGTCCGGCAGGCTGAGGTCGTCAACGAACTGATAGGTCCGGGTGGTGAACTCGTCCACGGACATCGTGCTTTCACCGCCCATGTTCATCCCCTTCGAGGCGGTGCTTTCCACCTGGACGCTCATGGATGACGACGGCAACAGCTCCTCCGGTTTGGTGGGGGTGCTACCGCCAAAGTTCAGGTTGGTCGGTGCAGCACCCAGCGCGGCCCAGACGAAATACAGCGTCAGGACCAACCCGCCGACGGCAATGACAAAGCCGGGCCGCAGCGTAATATGTGGTTTGTCTGTATGGTCAGACATGTCGGATATTCTCCCCTGTTCAAGTTTTGCGAACCGGCAAATTCGGCCTGCCGACCCGCTTTACATCCCCCGGAATGTGACACCCGGTTTTTTGCAAACTCGGTGTTGGTCGCATATTTTCGCTTATTTAACAACTTTCCTGTGTATGAAATTATCTATTCACAATTGATTTGTGTGTTTATATGCAATCATTAAAATATGATTGGAATTAGCTTAGGATACTGATATTATTCAGTAATATTTTACCGATTGGCGAATACAGGTTTGTCTTTATTGCGTCAAAATGGCCAATTGACGCGACATTAAATATTTTTAACCCGACTGTTAAATATTTAATTTCTCGGTAAACACAGGGAAAACGGGTCATTGCGCTTTGTGGACAAAAACGCCATACCGCCCCATATTTTACGCTCCGACCGCTGCCCGACCCCTAAATTCTGGAAACTGGAAAATGACAAAACGTTCCGAACTGCTGATGCCTGCGGGCAATCTGCGCAAGCTGAAAATGGCGGTGCTGTATGGTGCCGATGCGGTTTACCTCGGCACGCCGGACATGAGCCTGCGCACGAAATCGGAATT
>CAZDLV010000203.1:0-4521 GCA_964506345.1 uncultured Rhodobacterales bacterium
TTGGCGCACTCGTCCACCATGCGGCGCCAAGCGCCGGTCTGGCGAACGATCTCGTGGGTATATTGTTCCAGCATGGCGCGATCCGCGCCACCCATCGGCCCGAATTTCCGCCGCAGCCGTTCGGCCGACAGCTGGATCGGGGTCAGCGGGTTCTTGATCTCGTGCGCGATACGGCGGGCCACATCGCCCCAGGCTGCCATACGTTGCGCCGACACCAGATCGGTGACATCGTCAAAGGCAATCACATAGCCTTCGACCCGTCCGTCGCGACCACGCCGCGAGGCAATCCGCACCAGCAGGCTTTCATGCACATTGGCCCGCGTTACCTCGACCTCGCCTTGCTCCACCGGGCGCTTGCGTTGCAACAAACGGGTGAACATCGGCAGGAACTCCGGTATTGCCACCTCCAGCGTCGTTCCCAGCGCCGCCGCCGCATCCACGCCCAGCAATTCCACCGCAGCGGCGTTCAGAAACTCCACCCTGCCCTTATCGTCCAGCCCGACAACGCCGGCGGTCACCCCCGACAAAACGGAATCGAACAACCGGCGGCTCTTTTCGGTCTCGGCGTTGACCTGCAACAAGGCGTTGCGCTGGCCCTGCACCTGTTCGATCATCCGGTTGAACGCCCGCCCCATGATCGCGATTTCATCCTCGCCTTCCTCTTCGGGAACCCGCACCGCCAAATCACCCTGCCCGACCTGTGCCGCCGCACCGGCCAGCCGTCCGATCGGTGCCGCCAGACGTTCCGCAAACCACATGCCGAACCAGACAGCCGCCAGAATGACAATCAGCGCAAAGCCCAGATAAATCAGCGCAAACTCGAACAACAACCGCCCGCGCTCGCTTTCCAGCTGGTTGTACAGCTTCACCGTATCCTTGGTTTCATCCAGCAGGGACAGGATTTTTCCGTCAACATTGCGCGTCACATACAACAACCGGTCCGCATAGGCGTCCAGCCGCAGCAAGGCGCGGAACTCGTTGTTGGCCCAGTCCTGGATAATCACCACCTCGCCACCCACGGCCCGCTTGATTTCCGCCGCCGAGGGTTTTTCATAATCGAACAGATACGACCGTTCACCCCGCGCCACCAGCTTGCCGGTCAGATCGATCACAAAGGCCTCGGACAAGGCGCGCTGCATCTGCAACTGCCCGCGATTAAGGTATTGGCGCAACTCGCCGACCGACAACAGCGGCACCCGGCGTTTCTGCGCATCCAGATAGCGCGCCAACTGTCCCGCGTCCGATTCCAGCGTGGTCCGATGCTCTTTTTCATAAGCCTGCGCCGCGCTTAACGATGTGTTGACCACCTGTCGGACCCGATCCGAAAACCACCCCTCCAGCCCGAAATTCAGGGTGATAGCGGCAAAAACCGCAACCAGCACCGTCGGCACCAGCGCCGTCATGGTAAACACCGCCGTCAGACGCAGGTGCAGGCGCGATCCGGCAGAACGCCGCCGCCGCGCCGCGATCACCCGCACCACCTGCCGCGACACCAGCGCCACGATCATCAACACATAAACCAGATCCGCCAGCGCCACATAGCGCAACAATTGCGGATCGCCCGAACGGTCGAACGCCCCGAAAAACAGGAAGGTCGTGCCGACCAGAACCGGTCCCAACACCGCCATGGACACCGCAACCACATTTCGCAATATCCGGTTGGTGCGAAGCGATTGCAGGCGGCTCATGCCGAAATTCTGGAGGCCTTGTTGCAAGATAGGTACAGATTCTGTTGTTTATGTCGCAATATGTGACATCTTTACATCATCTTCTTGCCGCGTGTCACCTGAATGTCGAGGTCTTTGATCTTTTTTCTTAATGTATTTCGGTTGATCCCCAGCAATTCGGCCGTTTTAAGCTGGTTTCCCCGCGTCGCCGCCAGTGACAGGGCAATCAACGGCAGCTCCACCTCCTGCATGATCCGGTTGTACAGACCGGCCGGCGGCAGGCTGTCGCCGTGCAAATCGAAATAGCGCTTCAAATGCCCCTCCACCGCCGCCGACAGCCGCTCGCCGCGCGGTTCCGCCGGTTGCATGGCCGAGCTGGGGCGCATGGCGATTTCCTGTGTCACCACCTTGTCGCTGATCACGTCGTCGGGGCACAGCACCGCCAGACGCCGCATCAGGTTCTGCAACTCGCGCACGTTGCCGCTCCAGGGTTGCTGTTTCAACACCTCCAGCGCCTCGTTGGAGATCGCCTTGCTCGGCAAGCCCTCGGTTTCGGCCTGACGCAGGAAATGGCGCGCCAGATCGCCGATATCCTCCAGCCGCTCGCGCAATGACGGCAAGCGCACCGGCACGACATTCAGGCGGTAAAACAGATCCTCGCGGAACGAGCCTTCGTTGATCCGTTCGCGCAAATCCTGATTGGTCGCGGCAATAATACGGACATCGGCGCGGCGGGTTTCAAATCCGCCGACACGGGTAAACTCGCCCTCCTGCAACACCCGCAACAGGCGGGTTTGCGCCTCCATCGGCATATCGCCCACCTCGTCGAGGAACAGCGTCCCGCGATCGGCCTGCTCGAACTTGCCGCGCAACGTCGGGCGTGTTTCACCCCCTTCAATCCCGAACAGTTCCGCCTCGATGTTTTCCGGCGGGATGGCGGCCATGTTGATGGCAACAAACGGGCCTTCCTTGCGGTGGCCGAAACTGTGCAACGCCTGCGCCACCAGTTCCTTGCCGGTGCCGGAATCGCCTGTCACCATCACACCCAGGTCGGCATTCATCAGCCGCGCCATAATGCGATACACTTCCTGCATGGCCGGCGAGCGTCCGATCAGCGGCAAGCCATCGTCCTTCGCCGGCGCGCGATCCGGGGCGGCATTGCGTGACAACGCTTTGTTAACTGTCGCCAGCAAGTCCTTCAAATCAAAGGGTTTCGGCAAATAGTCATAGGCTCCGACCTCGGTCGCGCGAATGGCGGTCATCACGGTGTTCTGGGCGCTCATCACAATCACCGGCAGGTCGGGGCGCTTCTTTTTGATCGCGGGCAGGATATCCAGCGCATCGCCGTCCGGCATCATCACATCGGTAACCACGACATCGCCCTCGCCCTCCTCGATCCAGCGCCACAGGGTCGAGATCGCGCCGGTGGAACGCACGCGGCACCCCGCGCGCGTCAACGCCTGGCTCAGCACCGTGCGAATGGTGCGGTCGTCGTCCGCAACAATGATTGTGCCATCCATTAACCGGCCTCCTTGTCTTTCGGTTCGCGCCAGATCGGCAGCAAAACCTTGAACCGCGTGCGCCCGGGACGGGAGTCACATTCCACCACGCCACCATGATCCGCGATGATTTTCGAGACCAGCGACAAGCCCAGCCCCGTCCCCGCAGCCTTGGAGCTGACGAACGGGTCGAAAATATCGTCGATCAGGTTTTTCGGAATCCCCGTGCCGTTGTCGGTGATTGTCACCTCCAGCGGCAGACTCTCGGATTTCTGTCCCGACAATTGCAACCGCACCCCTTGCCGGAACGCCGTCTTGATAGTGATGGTTCCGCCGACCTCGGGAATGGCTTCGGCGGCGTTTTTGAACAGGTTCAGAAACACCTGTATCAACTGGTCCGCATTGCCCGCCACCGGTGGTAGCGAGGGGTCATATTCTTCAACAAACCGCGCATGGGTGGCAAAACCGGCGGTCGCGGCCCGTTTGGCGCGGTCCAGCACGTCGTGGATATTCACCGCTTCGCGGCTGGCGGGGCGCAGGTCGCCGAACTGTTCGACCCGCGCCACCAGATCGCCGATGCGCTTGATCTCGTCCTGGATAAGCTGCGTCAGCTCCTGATCCTCGTCCGTCGCGCTCATGGCCAGCAGTTGCGCCGCGCCGTTGATACCGGCCAGCGGATTGCGGATCTCGTGCGCCAGCATTGCCGCCATCCCCGTGACGGAACGCGCGGCCGAACGATGCGTCAGCGAGCGGTCCATCTTTTCCGCCAGCCCGCGCGGATGGCACAGCAACAGCACCTCGCCATTCGCCATGGCCGAGGCATGCAGGTTGTTCAGCCGCGGCGCGATATCGGCCCAGACGACCTCCACATCATGCAGCACGACCGAGGATCCCCCCGCCCGCGCCTGCTCCACCACATCGACAACGGCACTGCCCGCGCCGACAAAATCCGCCAGCGGCCGCGCCTGCATCTGTTTTTGCGAGGTCGAGGCAAACACCTCCGCCGCGCTGTTGCAGGCCGCCACATGGCCGTTTTCCCCGATGACGAAAGCCGGATAGGGAATGGCACTCCACAGGGCCTCGTAATCCCTCATGCCGCCGCCTCCAGCGCCTGACAATCGGGCAAACCGGCCCGCAATTCGCGCAGAACCCGCGCCGGATCGGTCTCGCGGATGATACGGGCGCGCAATTCCGCCCCGCCCTCCAGCCGCTCCAGATACCAGCCCAGGTGCTTGCGCGCGGTTTTCACACCGGTTTCTGCACCGTAGAAGGCAATCATCGCCGCGTAATGTTCCACCAAGCCTACCACCAGCATGCCGGTGATGGCGCCGCCACGAAAGGCAATCTGCATGGCG
>CAZDLV010000204.1:0-4508 GCA_964506345.1 uncultured Rhodobacterales bacterium
GGATATCGCTTCATTTCAGCGGCGTGCGCCGCTTGCCAATAGAACCACTATTGACGGCGCGTCGCAAACCGCTGATATTTCGCGATATTCACGCTGGCGGTGCGGCATTTACAGCTCGCCGCCCTAGGGGGACACATGCGCATTACCTGCCCATACTGCAACACCCGCGACCTGCGCGAGTTTACCTATCTCGGCGCTGCCAGCCTGTTGCAGCGCCCTGAGGATCCTGCCGCCATGCAGGACTATATATACAGTCGCGAAAACCCCGCAGGCGAAAATGCCGAGCTGTGGCAGCACACCACGGGATGCCGCGCGTGGCTGCATGTGGTGCGCAACACCGCGACCCATGAAATCCTGTCGGTCCGTCCGGCCCGCGAAGTGGTGGAGGACACCCCGTGAGCCGCCTTTCGCATGGCGGTCTGGTCGACCGCAATATTTCCATTCCTTTCCGTTTCGACGGGCAGACCTACACGGCCCACCCGGGGGATACGCTGGCCTCGGCCCTGCTGGCCAACGATGTGCGCCTGACGGGGCGCAGCTTCAAATACCACCGCCCGCGCGGGGTGATGACCGCAGGGTCCGAGGAACCCGATGCCCTGATGGAGGTCGGCACCGGCGCGGCCCTGACCCCCAACACCCGTGCTACCACGCAAGAGGTTTACGAAGGGTTAATCGCGCAAAGCCAGAACCGCTGGCCCAGCCTGAAAACCGACCTGCTGGCGGTCAACGATGCGCTTGCGCCTTTCCTCGGCGCGGGGTTCTACTACAAAACCTTCATGTGGCCGCGCGCCTTCTGGGCCGGATTCTACGAACCGTTCATCCGCCGCGCCGCCGGTCTGGGCCGCCTGTCCGGCGAGGCGGATACCGCAGTTTACGACAAGGCCCATGCCCATTGCGACGTGTTGGTCATCGGCTCCGGCCCTGCCGGATTGATGGCGGCGCTGACAGCCGCCAAAGGCGGGGCAAAGGTTATTCTGGCCGAGGAGGATTTCGTTTTCGGTGGCCGTCTGAACGCCGAAATCACCGAGATTGACGGCCAGCCCGCCGATGACTGGGCCACGCACAGGCTGGCCGAACTGGCCGAAATGCCCAACGTCACCCTGATGCGTCGCACCACGGTTACGGGCGCCTATGACGGCAACACCTACGGCGCGGTCGAGCGTGTTGCCGAACATCTCGCCGACGCCGGCAAGGCCCCGCGACAGGTGTTCTGGCGCATCGTCGCGCGCCACGCCATCCTTGCCAGCGGCGCCATCGAGCGCCCGATCGCCTTTCCCGACAACGACCGCCCCGGTATCATGCTGGCGGGCGCGGTGCGCAGCTACGCCAACCGTTTTGCCGTTGCGTCCGGCAACCGTATCGCCGTATTCGCCAACAACGACGACGCATGGCGCACGGTCACCGACATGCAGGCAGCGGGCGTCACCGTCACCGCCCTGATCGACACCCGCAATGACGTCGCACCACAAGTGGACTGCCCCGTCTACACCGGCGCGGCCGTGGTCGGCACCGCGGGGCGTCTGGGCATCGAGCGCCTGACCGTGCGGGCATCGGACGGCAGCCGCCAACAGATCAACGCCGATTGCCTTGCGGTTTCCGGCGGCTGGAATCCGGCGCTGCAGATCACCGGCCACGCGGGCGGAAAACCGGTGTGGGAGGAGCGCATCGCCGCCTTCGTCCCGACCCCCGGCACCATCCCGAACCTTGCCGTCGCCGGTGCCGCCAACGGCGCGTTTTCCACCCACGCCGCCCTGTCCGAAGGCATGGCCGCCGCCAAAGCCGCGCTGAAATTGCTCGGCCTGAAACAGGTGCGCCCGAAACTGCCCGTGGCCGAGGATGCGCCCGTCAACATCACTCCTTTCTGGCATGTCACCGACGCCAGAGGCCGCGCGTGGCTGGATTTCCAGAACGACGTCACCACCAAGGACATCCGGCAGGCCCACGCCGAGAATTTCCGCTCTGTCGAACACCTGAAACGCTACACCACCCTTGGCATGGCCACCGATCAGGGCAAATTGTCGAGCGTCGGCGCGCTGGCCATCATGGCCGAACTGACGGGGCAGAGCATCGAAGCCACCGGCACCACCGTCGCGCGCCCGCCCTATACGCCGGTCACCTTCGGGGCGCTCGGGGCAGGGGGCGCGGGCAACGGTTTCGCGCCCGAACGGCGGATCCCGTCGCGGGATTTCACGCTGGAGCAGGGCGGCAAAATGGTCGAGGTCGGCCTCTGGCACCGCCCCGCGTGGTTCGCGCGAAAAACCGAGACGCACTGGCGGCAATCCTGCGACCGCGAGGTCGGGCTGGTGCGTCACGCGGTCGGGGTTTGCGATGTCTCTACCCTTGGCAAGATCGACGTGCAGGGACCGGATGCGGCCGCTTTCCTCGACCATATCTACACCAACAATATCGCCAGCCTTGCCGTTGGAAAATGCCGCTACGGGCTGATGCTGCGCGAGGACGGTTTTGTGCTGGACGACGGCACCGTGGCGCGGCTTGGCACGGCGCAGTATCTGCTGACCACCACCACCGGCGCGGCCTCCGATGTGCTGTCGCATCTGGAATTCCACGCCACCATCCGCCCCGACCTCGACGTGCAGATCACGCCGGTCACGGAACACTGGGCGCAATTCGCCATCACCGGCCCGAAGTCCCGCGAGCTGCTGGCGGGGCTGCTGGCCGAAGACATCGCCGGTCTCCCCTTCATGGGCTGCCGGAGCGTCAGCGTTGCCGGCATCGCCGCGCGGCTGTTCCGTATCTCGTTTTCCGGCGAACTCGGCTTCGAACTGGCTATCCCCGCCCGCTACGGCGATGCGCTGATGCGTGTGCTGGCCAAACAGGCCGCTACGCTCGGCGGCGGGGTTTACGGGCTGGAGGCCCTCAACGTCCTGCGTGTCGAAAAGGGCTACCTGACCCATGCGGAGATGGACGGGCGCAGCACGGCGGAGGACCTCGGCCTCGGGGGGATGCTGTCGGGGGCGAAGGATTTTGTCGGCAAGACCGCCAGCCGGCGTCCGGCCCTGAGCGCTCCGAGGCGTGCGCAACTGGTCGGGCTGGTGCCGGACGGCCCTGTCAAACAGATCCTCGGCGGCGCGCTGGTTTTCAACGAGGGCGCCGAACCGGTGCGCGAAAACATGCAGGGGCGCGTGTCCTCCACCGTGTTTTCCCCGACCCTCGGCCATATGGTCGCGCTGGCTTTTGTCAAGGGCGGTCGCGCCCGCACGGGGCAGAGCGTCCGCGCCGTGGACCTGCTGCGCCATGTCGAGACCCGCTGCCGGATCGTCCCCCTGCCGTTTTACGACCCGACCGGAGGCAAAGCCCGTGACTGATCCCGACCTTTTCGCCCGCGCCCCCGTTTACGGCCTGCCGAAATCCCTCGGTGACTGCGCGTTACACCTCGCCCAACCCGCCGCCATCGCCACGCTGGCGCCGTTCAGGGGGCAGGGGATTGCCGTGGCCGATGCGCTGAAAAAGCTCTGGAAAACCGGCCTGCCGAAAACCGGAAAAACCCGCACGCTCAAATCCGTGACCCTGCTCTGGAGCGCACCGGGCCAATGGCTCGCCAGGGGCGATTTCGACCCTGCCGCCCTTGCCGCCGCCCTTGACGGTATCGCTGCCGTCACGGACCAGAGCGACGCCTTCGCCGTCTTGCACCTGACCGGAACCGACGCCGCCGATGTCATGGCCCGCCTGACCCCGCTGGATGTGGCAACCCTCGCCGGAACCGATGTGGCGCGCACGGAAATCGCGGCGCTGGCCGGTGTCGTGACCCCGATCAAAGACGGTTACGAAATCTGGCTGCCCCGTTCCGCCGCCCATTGGGGTGTGGAGAAAATCACCGGCGCGATGGAACGCCTCGCGGCCACGCGCGCACTGCGGTGACTATTCTTCCGGCGTCAGTTCGGGATCGGCGCGCGAGGTGATCTCCACGCTGTCCTTGCAGTTTTCCATGCAGGTATCGGTGAACAGCGGTGCTTCGACCTCCGCCCGGTCGTCGGGGCGGAAGTTTGCCGCGTTCGGCAAGGTGATTTCGGTGAAATTCTCGCGCGTCAGGGTGAAATCCTCGTCCACCAGATCGTTGAGATAGAGGATATAGGCGACAATGGCATAAACCTCGTCATCCTCCAGAGACTGCGCCTCGCCGTAAGGCATGGCGCGGTGGATGAAATCCCAAGCCGTGGACAGATAGGGCCAGTAGGAGCCGACGGTTTTCACCGGCCGGTCATCGGCCAGCGTGTCGAACCCGCCCGCCAGTGCCGGATAGCGCCCGACCCCCTCGCCGAAATCTCCGTGGCAGACGGCACATTTTTCGGTGAAAATTTCCTCGCCGTCCAGCGCGTTGCCGCTCCCTTCGGGCAATCCCTGCCCGTCGGGGCGCACGTCGATATCCCAGGCCGCGATCTCGTCCGGTGTGGCTTCGCGCCCGATATCCTGCGCCAGAACGCCGCCCGCGAGCAGGGGACAAACCAGCGTGGTTTCAAGAACACATGTCGGATGCACGGCGAGTAGGG
>CAZDLV010000205.1:0-4497 GCA_964506345.1 uncultured Rhodobacterales bacterium
TTATGCGTTCTGGAGTTATCGCAAAGAAACTGGGCATGACCCGGTTGTTCATGGAAGACGGTCGCCAGATTCCGGTTACCGTCCTTCAGATGGAAAATGTGCAGGTTGTCGCGCAGCGCACCGGCGAGAAAGACGGCTACACGGCTGTCCAGCTCGGCGCGGGTGCTGCCAAGGCCAAGCGCACAAGCCAGGCTATGCGCGGGCATTTTGCCGCCGCGAAAGTCGAGCCGAAGCGTAAAATCGCCGAGTTCCGCGTAAGTGCCGACAACCTGATCGAGGTCGGTGCCGAAATCACTGCCGACCACTATCTTGAAGGTCAGTATGTGGACATCGCCGGCACCTCGATCGGTAAAGGCTTTGCCGGTGCTATGAAACGCCACAACTTCGGCGGCCTTCGTGCGACCCACGGTGTGTCTGTTTCGCACCGTTCGCACGGCTCTACCGGCCAGTGTCAGGATCCGGGCAAGGTTTTCAAAGGCAAGAAAATGGCCGGTCACATGGGCGCCGTCCGTGTTACCACGCAGAACCTGCAGGTTGTCAAAACCGATGCCGAGCGTGGCCTGATCATGATCAAGGGCGCTGTTCCGGGATCCAAAGGTGGTTGGGTAACCATCAAGGATGCGGTCAAAAAAGCCGCGCCCGAAGGTCTGCCGACTCCGGCTGCTATCCGCTCGACCGAGGCTCCGGTAACGGAAGCCCCTGTTGAAGCCACCGAAGGGGGCGTTGAAGAATGAAAACCGACGTAATCAAACTCGACGCCAAGAAAGCCGGTTCAATTGATCTGGCTGACGAGATTTTCGGTCTCGAGCCGCGCGCGGACATCCTGCATCGCGTTGTGCGCTACCAGCTTGCCAAACGGCAGGCCGGCACGCACAAGGTGAAAACGCGCTCGGAAACCAGCTATACCACCAAGCGGATCTATCGCCAGAAAGGCACCGGCGGCGCACGTCACGGTTCCCGCAACGCGCCGATCTTTCGCGGTGGCGGCATCTACAAGGGTCCGACCCCGCGTAGCCACGCCCACAACCTGACCAAGAAGTTTCGCGCCCTCGGCCTGAAACATGCTTTGTCGGCAAAGGTTGCGGCTGGCGAGCTGGTGATCCTGGAGAACGCCGATCTGGCCGAAGGCAAAACCAAGGCACTGGCAAAGGTCATGAAAGACCTCGGCTGGAAACGTGCTCTGGTTATCGATGGTGCGGAAGTGAACGAGAATTTCGCCCGCGCTGCCCGTAACATCGACGGCATTGATGTGCTGCCGAGCGCCGGTGCGAATGTCTATGACATTCTGCGTCGCGATACGCTCGTGCTGACCAAAGCCGCCGTCGAAGCACTGGAGGCTCGACTGAAATGAGCACCAAAGCCGAACTCTATGACGTGATCCGCAAGCCGGTCATCACCGAGAAAGCGACAATGGCATCGGAAAACAATGCCGTGGTTTTCGAAGTGGCGATCGATGCCAACAAACCGCAGATCAAGGAAGCTGTAGAAGGCCTCTTTAATGTCAAGGTGAAAGCGGTTAATACCACGATCACCAAAGGCAAGGTCAAACGTTTCAAGGGGCAACTCGGCAAGCGTAACGACGTCAAGAAGGCATATGTTACCCTTGAAGAGGGCAACACGATCGACATCTCGACCGGCCTGTAAGGAATGAACGCATATCGGCCCGTTGTGGGCCGGTATGTTTTTTACGCCGACCTTCGGGGCGGTAAACACGGTTCGGCCTGCGGGTCGGACAAGCTAACGGAAGACAGATAAGATGGCACTAAAGTCGTACAAACCGACGACGCCAGGCCAACGCGGGTTGGTTCTGATCGACCGTTCGGAGCTTTGGAAAGGGCGTCCGGTCAAATCTCTTACTCAGGGTTTGACCAAAAAGGGCGGCCGGAACAACACCGGGCGGATCACCATGCGTCGCAAGGGTGGGGGTGCAAAGCGCCTTTACCGTATCGTGGATTTCAAACGCAACAAGTTTGATATGCCCGCAACCGTCGAGCGGATCGAATACGATCCCAACCGGACCGCGTTTATCGCGTTGATCCGGTATGAGGACGGCACACAGAATTACATCATCGCCCCGCAGCGTCTGGCTGTTGGCGACAAGGTTGTTGCTTCGGCCAAGGCCGACGTGAAACCGGGCAACGCCATGCCGTTCACCGGCATGCCGATCGGCACAATCATCCACAACATCGAGATGAAGCCGGGCAAGGGCGGGCAGATCGCGCGCGCCGCCGGCACTTACGCACAGTTCGTAGGTCGTGATGGCAGCTATGCCCAGATCCGCCTGTCTTCGGGCGAGCTGCGTCTGGTGCGTCAGGAATGTATGGCCACCGTTGGTGCCGTATCGAACCCCGACAACAGCAACCAGAACTTCGGTAAAGCCGGCCGCAACCGTCACAAGGGCATCCGCCCCTCGGTTCGTGGTGTTGTCATGAACCCGATCGACCACCCGCACGGTGGTGGTGAGGGTCGCACATCCGGTGGTCGTCACCCGGTTACCCCCTGGGGCAAACCGACCAAAGGTGCGCGCACCCGTTCGAACAAAACGACTGACAAATATATCGTTCGTTCCCGTCACGCTAAGAAGAAGGGACGCTAAGCTATGGCACGTTCTGTTTGGAAAGGGCCGTTTGTTGATTCCTACGTTCTCAAGAAAGCCGAGAAAGTACGGGAATCCGGCAGCCACGAAGTTATCAAAATCTGGTCGCGTCGTTCGACTATCCTGCCTCAGTTCGTAGGACTGACGTTCGGTGTCTACAACGGCCGCAAGCATATTCCGGTGAACGTCACCGAGGAAATGATCGGCCAGAAGTTCGGTGAATACAGCCCGACCCGTACCTATTACGGTCACGCGGCTGACAAAAAAGCGAAGCGGAAATAGTTATGGGCAAGTCTAAAAACCCCCGTCGCGTCGCGGAAAACGAGGCACAGGCCACCACCAAGATGATGCGGACCTCTGGTCAGAAGCTGAATCTGGTTGCGCAGATGATCCGGAACAAACCGGTCGACAAAGCGCTGACCGACCTGACGTTTTCCAAGAAGCGTATCGCTGGCGATGTGAAGAAATGTCTTCAGTCGGCCATCGCGAATGCCGAGAACAACCACGGTCTGGACGTTGACGAGCTGATCGTCGCGGAAGCCTATGTTGGCAAAAACCTGACCATGAAACGCGGTCGTCCGCGCGCCCGTGGCCGGTTCGGCAAGATTCTGAAACCGTTTAGCCAGCTGACCATCACGGTCCGTCAGGTATCCGCAGATGAGGAGCAAGCGTAATGGGACAGAAGATCAATCCGATTGGTTTGCGTATGCAGATCAACCGCACCTGGGACAGCCGCTGGTATGCGCCGACCAAGGAATACGGTGACCTGCTGCACGAAGACCTCGCGATTCGCGCCTATGTGAAGAAAAACGCCGCTCAGGCCGGTATCTCGCGCGTGATCATCGAGCGTCCGCACAAAAAGTGCCGCGTCACGATCCACGCTGCCCGCCCCGGTGTCATCATCGGCAAGAAGGGTGCGGATATCGAAACACTGCGCAAGTCGCTGTCGAAGCTGACGGCCTCGGAATTGCACCTCAACATTGTTGAAGTCCGCAAGCCGGAAATCGACGCGATGCTGGTGGGCGAGAATATCGCACAGCAGCTGGAGCGCCGCGTTTCCTTCCGTCGCGCCATGAAACGCGCGGTGCAGAACGCCATGCGCATGGGCGCACAGGGTGTTCGCATCAACTGTGCCGGCCGTCTTGGCGGGGCAGAGATCGCGCGTATGGAATGGTATCGCGAAGGTCGCGTTCCGTTGCACACGCTGCGTGCCGACATTGATTACGCCCACGTCGAGGCCCTGACTGCCTATGGTATCATCGGTATCAAGGTCTGGATCTTCAAAGGCGAAATCATGGAGCACGATCCGCAGGCGCATGATCGTCGCATGACTGAAATGCAAGAGGGTGGCGGTCGTCCGCAACGCCCCCGGCACAATCGCTAAGCGCGTGAAGGGAAAAGAAAATGCTTCAGCCTAAACGCCCGAGGTATCGCAAACAGTTCAAAGGCCGTATTCACGGTCAGGCTAAAGGCGGTTCTTCTATCACTTTCGGGACCTATGCCCTGAAATCGACCGAACCGGAGCGCATCACCGCGCGCCAGATCGAGGCCGCCCGCCGTGCCATGACGCGTCATATGAAACGTCAGGGCCGTGTGTGGATCCGGATTTTCCCGGATGTGCCTGTAACTGCCAAGCCCATCGAGGTTCGTATGGGTAAAGGTAAAGGTTCCGTCGATCGCTGGGTCGCCAAGATCAAACCGGGTCGTATCCTGTTCGAGATCGACGGTGTCAACGAAGATGTCGCCATGGAGGCCCTGCGCCTCGCCGCGATGAAACTGCCGGTGAAATGCCGCGTGGTTACACGCGAAGACTGGTAAGAACGGAAACGTTTACCGAATTGGAAACCCCCGATGAAAGTCGGGGGTTTTTGTTTGCGGGCGTTTCCGGCCTTCGTCGCCGT
>CAZDLV010000206.1:0-4468 GCA_964506345.1 uncultured Rhodobacterales bacterium
CAACACTTTGTATAACATAAACGACATATACAACCAGTAAAACAAATAAAACTTCTGTCATAGCTCTTCCTCTTTTTAATTATTGATTATAAAAACTAAAACCTGAAAATAAACTGCAATCTTACCAACAAACTTCTTTCTTGGCTAATATAGGTAAATCATTTCTTAACCCCATTGCATGATTATTAAATATCTGTTTCACAAAAGGCATATTATTAATTAAATTCATTCCTGTTGAGCGCAGTGATATTGTGGGAACTGCCGATGCTGTAAAAGTTTTATTAATGGCATCCATACTAGACATCATCAGTAAATTATCACCTTTTCTCCAGCGTTCATATTGACGTAAAAACTTATGGCTTGATAAGGGCCGACCTGCTTGTTTAGCTTTTATCACTAATTCTGCTATCGCGGCTGCATCTAATAAACCTGCATTTGCCCCTTGACCTGCTAAGGGGTGCATAGCATGTGCGGCATCGCCTATTAAAGCAAAACTTTTATCAGTATACCTATTGGCATATTGAAAACGGAGTGGAAATGAGGCTCTTGGACCTGTCGCTAACATACGCCCTAAAATTCCCCCAGAAGCTTGCTCTAATTTCTCTAGAAACTCTGTATCACTCAATTGTACATACGCTTGAGCGGTTTCTGTTTTTAAGGTCCATACAATAGAGCATTCACCTGTTCTTAAGGGTAGAAATGCTAAGGGGCCTTCATCTAAAAAACGTTGCCATGCAGTAAATTGGTGACTTTTTTCGGTACTAATTGTTGCGACTAAACCATCCTGATTATACGGCCAGCCAGTTACATCAATGCCTGCCATCGTTCTTAAACTAGAGTCTCGGCCATCGGCAGCAATAATTAAATTAGCTTCAAAATGTCGTCCATCCTCTAGTGTTAAGGAGCGACCACTATCTATCAGATGCATTGAAGAGACTTTAGCATCACTTATACAAGTTGCTGAGGCTAAACTTTCTAATTTATCCCATAATGCAGCAACAGTAAATCTATTTTCTACAATATGACCTAATTCATTAAATTCAGTATCTGCACAATCAAAATGCAACTCGCCATCAGCTTTTGCATCCCAGACGCGCATATCTTTATACCCACAAACACCACGCTGTACAATACCTCCCCATGCACCTACTGCTTCTAATATATTTTGTGAAGCACGGGTTAGTGCTGAGACTCTAATATCTACAGAATTATCTGTCCACTGTCTTTGTGGATTAAACATATCTAATAAAGCAACTTCTACACCAGCATGGGCTAATGCACATGCTGTGGTTGCTCCAACAATACCTCCACCAACAATAATAACTTCAAATTTTTGAGGATTACTTTGCATCACTTTACCTTCTATTCCCAACTCTAGGTAAGCGACCCGCTAACCCCATTGCATGTTTTGCCAGTACAGATTTTGCTACCGGAATATGATCCATAACGGCCAGACTAATACTTCGTGCAGCGGCCATTGGTAACCAATCAGAAGAAAATATTTTAACCACATTATTAGTAAAGCCAATGGTATGATCATGATCCTTCTGTCTGCTTGCTGCATAATGATTTAACATCTCCTTATCACCTACGTCAGCACCATTGTGCTGTTGCTTCTGAATCATTTCAGCCAATTGAACCACATCACGAATACCTAGGTTAAAACCTTGGCCTGCGACAGGGTGTAATTGATGAACTGCATTACCAATAATAACGGCTCTTCCAACGACCATATTATCTGCACGAATTAACCGTAATGGAAAAGCTGTTCTGGTGGATGTTAATGTTAAAGCACCTAACTGATAACCAAAACATTCTTGTAAACCAGCAAGAAAATCAGCCTCACTACCTTTCATTAAGTTATCAGCTTGCTCTTGAGTTCGTGTCCAAACCACTGAACACTCTTGATCATTAATAGGTAATATGGCTAAAGGGCCAGATTGAGTAAATCGTTCATACGCTACATTATTGTGAGCTACTGAAGATTTAACGGTTGTTACTAGTGCCGTTTGTCCATACTCTGTTACTTGTTGAGAAATCTCTAACAATTTACGAACGGAAGATTGTCCGCCATCAGCACCGACTAATAATTTAGCTGACAGATTGATTGATTGTTCACCCTGTTTTAAACTGACATTGACGGTATCGATCCCTGACATTAGCCCAACAACACGCGCTGGACAAATTTGTTTTATCCCTGCCTGTTCAACTAATTTAGCAATATGAGCCTCAATATCTCTAGCACTAATAACATAACCTAAGGCATCAACACCTTGTTTTTTTGCAGATAAACGGGCTTTACCAAAATGCCCTTGATCTGAAATATAAATGTTTTTAATGGCTTCTGCTTGTAACTCAAGACCATTCCAGGCATTCAGGGCTTGAAGTAACTTAACTGTCCCAGCGGATAGAGCTAAAGCTCTATTACCCACCGGTGAGTTTTGTAGTTGCTCGCGAGTATTCGCTTCTATAATTGCAATGTGTATGCCTGAATCTTTTAGTGCTAGAGCCAGACAGTTTCCTGCCAAACCACCGCCTACTATTAATATATCGTAATTATGCTGCATTTAATTTGCCTGCATTAAACGTTCAATTTCATCAATTTCTTTTGGAGCGGCATGGGTTAATACCTCATGCCCTGTTTTTGTTACCAGTACATCATCTTCTATTCGAATACCAATTCCACGCCATTTTTCATCAACAGATTTACAGTTTTCAGGAATATAGAGACCAGGCTCAATCGTTAAAACCATACCAGGCTCTAACAAACGCCACTCACCATCAACTTTATAATCACCGACATCATGAACATCCATTCCTAACCAATGGCCAATTCTATGCATATAAAATTGTTTATAGTCTTCATCTTCAATTAGCTTAGCAACAGAGCCTTTTAATAAACCAAGTTCTACCAAGCCTGTCGTTAATACTTTAACCGACACATCATGAGCATTATTCCAAGGATTATTAGGCTTAATTTGTTCAATTGCAGCATATTGTGCGTCTAGAACTAACTGATAAAGTTGCTTTTGGGCAGGGCTAAATGTGCCAGAAATTGGAAAAGTCCGTGTAATGTCAGCGGCATAGTGGTCGCACTCTGCCCCAGCATCAATTAATAATAAATCCCCCGCATTTAATTTGTTTTTATTCTCAACATAGTGGAGGACGCAAGCATTTTTACCCCCAGCAACAATAGAAGGATAAGCAACATACCTTAAGCCTTGTTGCATAAATTCATGCACAACATCTGCTTCTATCTGATATTCATATAAGCCTGGCTGACATTTTTGCATCGCTCTTATATGTGCTATACCAGAAACTTCAGCTGCTCTACGCATTAATTTAAGTTCTTCAGCACTTTTAAATAGTCGCATTTCATGTAATAAATGCTCTAGGGAAACTAATTCACCTGGAGCATTTATACCATTTCTGGATTGCTTTCTGATCTTGGTTATCCATTCTAAAAGCTGGTGGTCGAGGTCGGGGTCACGCCCCATTGGATAAAAAACTTTAGCTTTATTTTCCAACATGCCAGGTAAAATTTCATCCATATCATCGATTGGAAATGAATCATCAGCCTTATAATGTTCTGTTGCACCTTCTAATCCTGCGTGTGCACCTTCCCATAAAGCTTTTTTCTCATCAAATTCACGACAAAATAAAATATACTCACCCTGTTCACGGCCGGGAATAAAAACAGCTAAGGAATCTGCTTCATTAAAGCCTGTAAGATAATAAAAGTCACTATCTTGCCTAAAAGGAAACTCAACATCTCTATTACGAGTATGGTTGGATGCACTGGCAACAATCGCAATATTGCCTTTGCCAACTTGTTCCATTAAAGTTTTTCGACGTTTATTAAATTCGTTTTTATTCATTTTTAATGTGTTTGTGTATTTTTTGTTTGTTCCATAAACTGATCTTTAATTAGCATCACAGCCACTCTTAAATACTCTTGTATTTCAATTAATGCAGCCTCAAGCTCATCAATTTCTTCTTGACTCATTTCATCATCAATCTCTGAATCCAGCTTGGTAAACTCAACAATATCTTTTATTATTTCGCCCGTTTCACCAGGCCAGGTTGACTCTGAATGAGCATGTCCTATACCAAACAAAAAACCCTCACACCATACCCTTACTGCTTCAAGTTGTTCATTTAAGGGTTCATCATCTCCTGGTAAAAAAAGGGCATACCTAAATCCCTCATCTTCACCATTTAATAGCTTACGTGTTTGATCAAATAAACCGGCTA
The DNA here is from genome assembly GCA_964506345.1 of uncultured Rhodobacterales bacterium. Taxonomy (GTDB): domain Bacteria; phylum Pseudomonadota; class Alphaproteobacteria; order Rhodobacterales; family Rhodobacteraceae; genus NORP23. Next base: position 4,255 of record CAZDLV010000206.1, read on the forward strand.
ATATAGTTTTATCTTCATCAAGCAATGTTATATCGTCATCAAACAGCTCAGAAAGCCAGATACTTGCCTCTACCTTGCTTTCTAAACTTAACATGCCGGTCGCCAAACCATGCGCTTCAGCAGAGGTTAAATCTATTTCATTTTTCTGGAAAATTTTATTAATTGTCTGATAAGCCATAAATTATGCAAAAAACCTGTTTATGTTTTAAAAAAT
>CAZDLV010000207.1:0-4382 GCA_964506345.1 uncultured Rhodobacterales bacterium
TACCAGACCACCAACATCGATCTGGACAAAATTCTGGAGGGCGACTCCAAGTGAACGCCAACGACCGCTACCCGCCCACCGGCGATTTCATCACCGTTGACGGCGTGCGCCTGCACTATCGCCGCGCCGGTTCCGGTCCTGCGCTGGTGTTGATCCACGGGGCCAGCGGCAATATCCGCGACTGGGATTTCGGCGCCTTCGACGCCTTCGCCACAACCAACGACACGCTGGCCATCGACCGCCCCGGCTTCGGCCATTCCGAACGCCCCGAGGGGGCCTCAGATCCCGCCGTGCAGGCGGCACTGCTGAAATCCGCCAGCGCCGCACTCGGACAACAACGCCCGATCGTCTGCGGCCACAGCTATGGCGGCGCGGTGGCGCTGGCATGGGCCTTGCTGGCCCCGCGCGACGTTGGCGGGCTGTTGTTGCTGTCGGCCCCGTCACACGGCTGGAAAGGCGGCGTTGACCGGCGCTACCGCATGGGCAGCCACCCGCTGTTCGGGCCGCTGGTGCGCCGGCTGATCCCGCGGCTCGCCACACCGGAACGCATCCGCGCCTCGATCGCCGAGGTGTTCGCCCCGCAAACAATCCCCGACGGCTATGTTGAAAACCTCGGGGCGGAACTGGCGCTGCGCCCGCACACCCTGCTGGCCAACGCCGCCGATATCACCAGCCTGAAATCGCACCTGCTGGGCATGATCGCCCACTACGACACCCTGACAATGCCGGTCGCCCTGCTGCACGGCACCGCCGACACCACCGTTTACGCCACGCTGCAATCGGACCGGCTGGCGGCGCGCCTGCCCCACGCGGTCTATACCCGCATTGACGGTCTGGGCCACATGCCGCACCATCACGCCCTGCCCGAGGTCCTGACCCTTCTGGCGCACCTGAACGACCATTACACGGCAAAGGCATCATGAACGACAACATCGAAAAACCCTTCGGCGGTGCCATCAGCACCTTTTACGAAACCGGCGCCCCCGACACCGTGCGCCGCGCGATTGCCGACGGCAAATCCAAAGACATCCTGAACCCCGACTACCCGTTCAGCAAACGCCTGAAACGCACGGCTTACGAGGCCGAAATGCAGGCCCTGCAAATCGAGATGGTCAAAATGCAGGCATGGGTCACCAACACCGGCCAGCGCATCGCCATCGTGTTCGAGGGACGCGACGCCGCCGGCAAGGGCGGCACCATCAAACGGTTTCGCGAACACCTGAACCCGCGCATCGCCAAAATCGTCGCCCTGTCCAAACCCACGGATATCGAGCGCGGCCAATGGTATTTCCAGCGTTACATCCGCCACCTGCCCAATCGCGGCGAGGTCACCTTTTTCGACCGTTCCTGGTATAACCGCGCCGTCATCGAACCGGTGTTCGGCTTTTGCACCGAAGACCAGAAGGAACGCTTTTTCGCCCAGACTCCGGATTTCGAACAGATGCTGCGCGACGACGGCATCACCTTGATCAAAATCTGGCTGACGGTCGGGCGCGCCGAACAGTTGCGCCGCTTCCTGTCGCGCGAACGCGACCCGCTGAAACAATGGAAACTGTCGGGCATCGACGTCGAGGGGCTGGGGAAATGGCAGGCCTATTCCGACGCTATCGCCGAAATGTTCGCCCGCACTCACGCGGACGCATCGCCGTGGCATGTCGTGCGCTCCGATGACAAACGCCGCGCCCGCATCGCCACCATGCGCCTTGTGCTGTCGCAACTGGACTACGACGGCAAAAACCCCAACGTGGTGCAAACACCCGACCCGCTGGTGTGCGGCGATCCGGTGATGATCGGGGCCGAACTTGACTGAAACCTTGAGGTTTACCACCGCGACGCATAGATTCAGCACATGAACGATCACCCGCGCGGCCGCCGTGCCTATCACCACGGCAACCTGAAACAGGCCCTTGTAGAGGCCACCCTGTCGCTGATCCGGGCGAAAGGCCCGACCGGATTCACCCTGGCCGAGGCCGCCCGTCAGGCCGGCGTCAGCCCCGCCGCCCCCTATCGCCACTTCAAAGGCCGCGAGGATCTGATCGCCGAGGTGGCGCGTCAGGGCTACATCCTGTTCGCCGAACAGCTGGAGTCCGCCTACAATCGCGGCAAACCGACCCCGCTTGCGGCGTTCGAGGCCGTCGGGCGCGCCTACCTCGATTTCGCGCGCACCAACCCCGGCCACTATATCGCCATGTTCGAATCCGGCCTGTCCACCGCCGGCAACCCCGACCTGAACATGGTCGAAAACCGCGCTATGGCCGTGCTGACACAAGCGGCGGAAAACCTGTTCGAACACCTGCCGAAAAACCGCCGCCCGCCCGCCACCATGGTCAGCCACCACATCTGGGCCATGTCCCACGGCGTCGTCGAACTGTTCGCCCGCGGCGAGCCGGGCGGGCGCGCGCCGTTCTCGCCCGAAGAACTGCTGGAAAGCGGCATCGGCATCTACCTGCGCGGCCTCGGCGTCATTCCGGAATAAATTTTCACCCGCCCTCTTGCAAAACCGCATCGCCTCCCCCAATTATGTTAATGTGAATAACATTTACATTGAAAGGAACCACAAATGAACTCTCCCGCACAACTGCTAACGCAAGGTCGGGACTGGCTCGACGGCCACGGAAAAATGGCGTGGATCGCCACTATGGTCCTTGGCTTCATCTTCTTCTGGCCTGTTGGCCTTGTCGTACTCTTTTACATGATCGGAACAAATCGCATGGGAAAATGTGGAAAACACCGCGGCTGGGGCCGCACCTATCGTCGCCACGCAAACACCGCAACCACCGGCAACACCGCCTTTGATGCCTACCGCGAGGAAACCCTGAAACGGCTGGAGGACGAACAGTCCGCGTTCCAGTCCTTCCTCGGCAACCTGCGCGCCGCCAAGGACCGGGCGGAGTTTGACGACTTCATGAAATCACGCGATAACAGCGACACATCCGGCGATCAGGCCACTGCCTGACGCCGCCCGCCCCTGCCGGTTCCGGCGGGGGCATAACCTGATACGGGAACACAATGACCTATTCGCGCAATACCCCGTCCGGCCTGCCGGACCCTGATCTGGACAGCCGGTTTTACGACGGCGTGCCGACCAGCCGCCTGATTGCATGGGTGATCGACGGCGTCGTCACCTTCGTTCTGACACTGCTGCTGGCGCTGGTCTCTTTCGGCCTCGGCTTTTTCATCTTTCCGTTCATGTGGCTGGTGCTGGGCTTTTTCTATCGCAGTGCCAGCATCGCCGCCATGTCCGCCACCCCGGGAATGCGCCTCGTCGGGATCGAATTCCGCGACCGCGACGGGCGCCGCTTTACCGCCGGTCTGGCGCTGGCGCACACGGCAATCTTCACCTTTGCCAGCGGCGTGATGCTGCTGCAACTGGTCAGCATCATGCTGATCGTCGGCACGCGCTATCAGCAAAGCCTTCAGGACATGATTCTGGGGTCTACCGCCATTAACCGGCCAGCGTAAACAAATGGTGTATACCACATAAAAAAATAGACGTTGCACAAATTGGCCGCGCCTTGCTAGGGTTGTAAAACCCCAGCAAGGCATTTTTATGCGCCATACCCTGCCCCAAGCGCCCCAGTTTTATGTGACGGCCCCGCAAACCTGCCCCTATCTGGACGGACAGGTCGAACGCAAGCTGTTCACGGCCCTTTACGGCGACGAGGCGCGCGCGTTGAACGACGGGTTGTCCCAACAGGGGTTCCGCCGGTCGCAAAACGTGCTGTACCGGCCCAGTTGCCCCGGTTGCTCGGCCTGCATGTCGGCCCGCATCCGGGTGGGCGGGTTTTCGACCTCGCGCAGCCAGAAACGTATCCTTAAACGCAATGCCCGCGTCTGGCGCGAAATCCGCAGCCCCTGGGCATCCGAGGAACACTACGATCTTTTCCGCCGCTACCTCGGCAGCCGCCACGCCGACGGCGGCATGGCCGGCATGGATGTGTTCGAATTCGCCGCAATGATCGAGGAATCCCCCGTTCTGACCCGTGTGGTCGAATACTACGAAAAGGCCGAAGACGGCAGCAACACCCTGATCGCCGCCTGCCTGACCGACGTTCTGTCCGACGGCCTGTCACTGGTCTATTCGTTTTTCGACCCGGAACTCGAGGCCCGCAGCCTCGGCACCTTCATCATTCTCGACCATATCAACATGGCGCGCGAGGCCGGCCTGCCCTATGTCTATCTCGGCTTCTGGGTGCCGGGCAGCCGGAAAATGGCCTACAAGGCGAAATTCAAACCACTGGAAATTTTCAAGGCCGCCCACTGGCAGGAACTGGAAAACCCCGACGCCTACGCCACCGACGACCATCCGCTGGATACCAATCCGGTGTCGGAACAGGTCGCGGCGATCCACCTGCCGAAACTCTCCGACATCTAGGGCGGTG
>CAZDLV010000208.1:0-4338 GCA_964506345.1 uncultured Rhodobacterales bacterium
CCGCCCCAGGGTCAGGGCTATTGCCCCAGCAAAATCGTAACGTCGTCCGACTTGCCGTTGGCAATCGCCAGATCCGGCTTGCCGTCGTTGTTGAAGTCGGCACTGACAGCCGCGCGCGGCGAACTGCCGACAGCGAAGTATTCGGGGGCGGTGAATTGCCCGTTTCCGTCGCCTGTCAGAATACCGATGTTGTTTGATTTGATATCAACGACCGCCAGATCGGGGTTTCCGTCATCGTTGAAATCCGCCGCGATCACATTGAAGGGACGTTGAGCGACGCGCACGGGCAATGGCGGGTTGAAACTGCCGTTGCCATCGCTAGTGAAAACATTGACCGTTGCGCTGTCCATGCTGGCGATGGCCAGATCGACAAGGCCGTCATTGTTGAAATCGGCCATACTGACGCTGATCGAGTTGGGGCCGGAGCGAAGCGTTTCCGCCTTGTCAAAGGTGCCGTCGGGGCGTCCGAACAACACGCTGGTGTTGCCACGATTCGGCGTGCCGCCAAGATCGCTGTTTGCGACTGCGATATCCGGAATGCCGTCGCCGTTGAAATCCCCGATTGTCAGCGCGCGGGGCCTTTTCCCGACTTTGTACAGTGCCGGTTTGGCAAACCCGCCGGTCCCGTCGCCCAACAGAACCGCGACTTTGTGGATCAGGCGGATGTTCACCGCCACATCGACGTTTCCGTCGCCGTTCAGGTCGCCGACCGCCAGCGCATCCGAATAGCTTTTCGCGCCGCTTCCGCCCGCGTCTATTTCCATGACATCGGCGAATTCTGCGTCGCCGGCGCCGCGCAGTATACGCAGGTTTTTGCTGCCGGTTACCGCAACCGCGATATCCGCGAACCCGTCGTTATCAAAATCCGCGACAGCGATACCGGCCGGCGTGGCACCGACCGGATACTCGCGGGCAAGGCCGAACCCGCCCGACCCGTCACCTGCCAGAACGCTGACGGATTTTCCCATGCGGTTGGCAACCGCCAGATCGGGGGTTCCGTCGTTGTCGAAATCGAATGCGGTAATTGCTTGCGGCGCAGACCCCGCCGCCACGGTTCCGCCCGAGAATGACACCTGCGCGAGCGCCGGACCCGGGACGATGAAAATAAAGGCGATAGCGATGGCTTTGCGCTGGCATGACATTCTGTGATCCTTTCCCCGTTTACCGGATGAAAAGGTTACGCGCCGGCGATGCGGGTTGTAAAGCCATTGCTGCTTGCTGTTAAAGCGCCCGCCAGCCGATGTCCTTGCGGTAAAACCCTTCGGGCCAGTCGATTTTTTCGATGGCGGCATAGGCGCGGTCGTGTGCCTGTTGCAGGGTTTCCCCGCGCGCCGTTATCGCCAGAACCCGCCCGCCGGTGGCGATAGTCCGACCGTCCTTTTCGCCGGTGCCTGCGTGGAAAACCTCGACAAACGGGTTGTCGTCGGCCACGTTCAACCCTTTGATAACCGAACCTTTTTCGTAAGCACCGGGATACCCTTGTGTCGCATAGACCACCGTCAGCGCATGGTCATCGGCCCAGTTGATCCGCGCTGTATCCAGCCGCCCCTCGGCCGCCGCCAGCAGCGCATCCAGCACCTGCGCACCCAGACGCTGCATAATCACCTGACATTCCGGGTCACCGAAACGCACGTTGTATTCCACCAGTCGCGGTTGTCCGTCCTTGATCATGAACCCCGCGTAAAGCACCCCCTGATAGGGGGTTCCGCGTTTTGCCATCTCGGCCATTGTCGGTTTTATGATCTCGTCCAGCGCCTTTTGCGTGACCGCGCCGGTCATCACCGGTGCCGGAGAATACGCGCCCATGCCGCCGGTATTCGGCCCCGTATCGCCATCAAAGGCCCGCTTGTGGTCCTGCGCTGTGCCGATTGGCAGGATGTTTTCGCCGTCGGACAGGATAAAGAACGAGGCTTCCTCGCCCTCCATGAATTCCTCGATCACCACTTCGGCACCGGCCATGCCGAAGGCACCGCCGAACATGTCGTCGATAGCGGCCAGCGCCTCGTCCGGCGTCATGGCCACGACCACACCCTTGCCGGCGGCCAGACCGTCGGCCTTGATAACAATCGGGGCGCCTTGCTGGCGGACGTATGCTTTCGCCGCTTCGGCATCCGAAAAATGCGCATAGGCGGCGGTCGGCGCACCGCAGGCGTCGCAGATTTCCTTGGTGAAGGTTTTGGAGGCCTCCAGCTGCGCCGCTGCCTTGCTTGGCCCGAAGGTCAGGATGCCGGCGGATCGCAGCGTATCCGAAACGCCTGCGGCCAGAGGTGCCTCGGGGCCGATAACGACGAATCCGATGCTTTCGGCGGCGCAGAATTCCACCACGGCATCGCCATCATCGGGGTCGAGGTCCACGCATTGCGCCACCTCGGCAATGCCGGCGTTTCCGGGCGCGCAGAACAGCTGGTCGCATTTGGGGTTCTGGGCAATCGCCCATGCCAGCGCGTGTTCGCGGCCCCCGCCGCCCAGAATAAGGATGTTCATGCCGCGTCCTCTCTTGGCCTTTGCTGGCTGTCGTTCTAAGGTCGGGGCCGAACTGTTGCAAGGGTGCAAAATGTCTGACCTGATCGATGACCCGGCCGAGGGGGAAAACGCCCCAGAATTCAGCGTTTCCGAGATTTCCGGCGTGGTCAAACGCCTGATCGAGGGCGAGTTCCAGCATGTGCGAATTCGCGGTGAGGTCGGGCGGGTCTCGCGCCCGAAATCCGGCCATATGTATCTGGATCTGAAGGACGATCGCGCGGTGCTGGCCTCGGTGATCTGGAAAGGCGTGGCGGGGCGTTTGCGCGTGCAGCCGGAGGAGGGGATGGAGGTTGTCGCCACGGGACGGTTAACCACGTTTCCGGGGCAGAGCCGCTATCAAATGGTGATCGAGGATATCGCCCCCGCCGGTGTTGGCGCGCTGATGGCGATGCTGGAAAAACGCAAGGCGGCGTTGCAGGCCGAGGGGCTGTTCGCGCCGGACCGCAAGCAACCGCTGCCCTATCTGCCGGAGGTGATCGGGGTGGTTACCTCGCCGTCCGGCGCGGTGATCCGCGATATCCTGCACCGGTTGCGCGACCGTTTCCCGCGCAAGGTTCTGTTGTGGCCGGTGGTGGTGCAGGGGGATCGCTGCGCGCCCGAGGTGGCGGCGGCCATTCGCGGTTTCAATGCCATGACACCGGGCGGAGCAATGCCGCGACCCGATGTGCTGATTGTTGCACGCGGCGGTGGCTCGATCGAGGATCTGTGGGGCTTTAACGAGGAAATCGTGGTGCGCGCAGCGGCGGAATCGCGGATCCCGCTGATTTCGGCGGTCGGGCATGAAACCGACACGACCTTGATTGACTACGCGGCCGATATGCGCGCGCCGACTCCGACGGCGGCGGCGGAAATGGCGGTTCCGGTGCGGGCGGACCTGTCCGCGCACCTCGCCGCATTGGAGGAACGCCGCCGCCGCGCCCTTGCGCGCGGGCTGGAACAACGCCGCCAGCGCTTGCGCGACGTGGCGCGGGCTTTGCCGCGACCCGAAGGGATTCTGGCGGAACGGGTGCAGCGGCTCGACACCCTTTCGATGCGCCTGCCGCTGGCGCTTTCCGGTGCCACCCATCGCAAACGGGCCGAGCTGTCGCGCCGCGGGGCCGAGCGGTTGCGCCCCGAGGCGTTGCAACAGGATATCGCCCGCAAACGGCGTGAGCTGGATCGCTGGCGCGGCCGGTTGCTGCCCGAGGTGACGCGCGGATTCAACGACACGCGACGGCGGCTTGCGGCCCTGGTGCGGACGCTTGATACGTTAAGTTATCGCAAGACGCTGGCGCGCGGATATGCGGTGGTTCGGGCCGGTGATGCCGTTGTGACGACGCGCAAGGACGCGGTGACGCATCCGGCACTGGAGGTCGAGTTTGCGGATGGCGTGTTGTCGGTTTCCACCAATGAAAAACCTGCGAAAAAGAAACCGCCGAAGCCTGCGAAAGGCTCCGGCGGCAGTTCGCAAGGCTCGTTGTTCTAGGCGACCAGCGTTGCCTCGGTCTTGGCGCGGATTTCGTCGAGGGTGACGCCATCGGCAATTTCCACGACTTTCAATCCCCCCTCGACCACGTCGAAAACCCCCAGTTCGGTGATGATACGATCGACAACCGCCTTGCCGGTCAGCGGCAGGGTGCATTCCTTCAACACCTTGGAATCGCCGTGTTTATTGGCGTGGCTCATCAGAACCACCACCCGTTTTACACCGGCCACAAGGTCCATCGCGCCGCCCATGCCCTTGACCAGCTTGCCCGGGATCATCCAGTTGGCAAGGTCGCCGTTTTCCGCAACCTCCATTGCCCCGAGGATCGCCATGTCGATCTTGCCGCCGCG
>CAZDLV010000209.1:0-4335 GCA_964506345.1 uncultured Rhodobacterales bacterium
ATCTGCGCGAACTCCGCTATTGTCGGCGCCGGATTGTTTCCGGACAGGGGCGCGCGATGCAAAAAATTTTCGTTTTTCTGGTTTTTCTTTCTACGGCGGTTCTTGCACAGGCGCAGGAGGGATGCGGCGACAGGCCTGTTGCCGAGTGCGAGAAACAGGCCGGGACGCTGGTTGAAACAGGCAAATCGCTGGCCGATCAGGGCGATTTTGCCGCAGCGATAGAAAATTACGATCAGGCGCTGGCGTTGATTCCGGAAATGGAATCCGCATTGAGCAGCCGGGCCTACGCCCTGTACAGGGACAGTCGTTACGAGGCAAGCCTGAGCGATGCAACGCGCCTGGTTGCGCTGGACCCTGAATATCGCTGGTATCCCTATATGCGCGGGCTGTCGCTTGCAAAACTCGGACGGCAGGCCGAGGCACTCGCGGCTTTTGACCGGTCGGTCGCGCTGGACCCGGAGTATTTCTATTCCCGCTACGCCCGCGCGAAAGAGCTGGCCGCGATCGGAAACTTCGATGCGGCAGAGGCGGATTTGCTGCGGGCAATCGATATTCGGCCGTTTTCCGACATAGCCTTCGGCAAGCTGGGTGATCTGTATCTGGAGCAGGGGCGCAACATGGACGCCGCACGGGCCTACAGGATTGCGTTATCCATTAATCCGAACTACCGCCGGGTGAAATACCGGCTCGATGATCTTGTGCAACTTGCCCCCTTCGCCCCCCTCGAACCTGTGCCCTATGCTCCACCGGCAGCCGGTTTCGGGATCCGGTATCTGGAGGTGCTGTTACCGCGTGTGGAAAACGATGCATCCGACGAAGTTATCGGTGAACTGCTCGACTGGTTCCGCCCCGCACACGAGGCGGAACCGCTTGCAAAACTTGTCCTGACCCGGCGGGTCGCGGCCGTCGACGGGGACACCATTGATATCGCGCTGGATATCGAGGCCCGGGATGTCCCCGAAGCATACGGGTTTCTGGTGAAAGGGCCGAAAAACATTCTCTCGTATCGCGGGTTGCTCTCGTCGGTGATCCAGCCATCCGGTCCGCGCGGACCGACGTTTGCCATCCGCTACGACGAAGGGAGCAGTCCCGATATCTGGCCGCTCGAGGTGGGCAGGTCGGTATCCGGTACGGGGCGGATCCTTCTTGTCTGTCCTGAAAAAACGAAGCTGATGGCGGTTGCCATGGGATGTTCGCAAGGGGTCGAAACCGTCGAACTGGGCGCATTGGAATATAGTATCGAGGTCGTGGGCGCCGAACAGGTCCATGTGCCGCTCGGCGTTTTCGATACGCTGGTGATCCGCTATCGCGAAAAGGCATATATGGAAGTGTTCGGTCGGCGCAAGGATCGGGTTGTCGAGTCGAAATGGTGGTTCAGCCCCGAACTGGAATTCTGGGTCCGGCGCACCGGCCAGCAAGGCGACAAGGTATATATTGCCGAGGCGACGGATCTGCTCGACGAATAGCTACCGCATCCAGAACCCGCGGTTTTTGATCTTCTTGCGCAGTTTTTCCTCGGGCTTGAACAGGTCGTCCTCGTCAATCAGCGCCCGCAATTTGTGGCCGCGTTTCTGGAACACCAGCCGTTTGAACGGCTCGTATTCCTTCAGCAGTTTCTTGATACGGTTCGGCGCGCAGACCCGTTCCAGCGTCTCGATCACCGCATCGCTCTCGCGCGCATACAGCAACGGCAGCGCGCGATAGTGGCAGGTGGTTTTGCCGTCCAGAAACCCGCTCGGCAGCGTGTCCCGCCCGCCGCCGAGGGCATGGATCACCAGCGGCAGCGCAATCTGGTCCAGCCAGGGATCAAGCGACTGCCCGTCCAGTTCGGCGGGCGGGTTGTCGCGGATTTCGCGGGCGTATTCCAGAAACAGTGTGCCGAATGCCTGCGGATCCGCGCCAAAGAAATATCCGGCGTTGAAATACAGGAACCGCTGCCAGTATTCCGCCGGTTGCGCGGTATCCAGCGAGCTTTCGAAATCCAGCCCGAAACGGTCATAGAGCGCCTTCCAGATTTCCGCGTATCCCGGCCCGTAAAGGTCCGGTTGCGGCCATGTGCCGCTGACACGACGCGAGGCCGAGGGACGCGAGAAATCGAACGGCACCGCTGACAATGGGCCCGTGAACAGGGTGTCGGTGTCGAAAAACACGAAAGATTCGCCCGCCGGCAGCAGGGAGAGCGCCTCTATCTTGTTGCCATAGGGGTAGCTTTGCCCGAATACCGTGTTGTGCAGGGGAACGATTTCGGCCCCCGCCCGTTCAAGTTCGCCGCGCACTGCTGTGCTGATGCGCGGGTCGTCCCGCCATAGGGGACCGGGCTGTGGTTCGGCCAGAATGACGCGGTAGGTCGCTTCGGGATCGGCGGCGCGCAGCGAGGCCACGAAAACCAGTGCTTCGTATTCCAGCCGGCCACCCTGAACGATGGCGAGTATGTTTTTCGGTTTCGACATGCCCACCGCTATGCCGCGAACCTTGGCCCGTTTCAAGTATTTCCGCCGTGTCGTGCGGTGTGCCGGTTATGTGCGGCGGAAAAACTGGCCGGTTTTGCTCAGGTTTTTCCAGACGAGCGTGCCGATTCCGCCGACGCCGTTGGTGCGGATGGCGCGGTAATCCTCGCGGCTTTTGGTGATGATCCGGCCGAGCGAACGGTTGCTTTCGCCGCCGGTGCGCATTTTTACCAGCACTTCGGGGATATATGCCAGTTTGATGTTTCCGGTCCACAGCCAGCGCAACATTGCGTCGTAATCGGCGGCAATCCGGTAGCTGGTGTCGTAATACCCCCATTTTTCAAATACGTCACGGCGCAGAAACAGTGTCGGGTGCGGCGGCATCCAGCCATGTTTCAGTTTCGCGCGGGAATATGGCCCGGCCCGCCAGTGGCGGACAATGCGGCGGGGTTCGGACGGTGTTATATATTGAAGGTCGCCGTATACGCCATCAACCGCGGGGTTCTGAAACGCGCGGGCAACTTTTTCCAACACCGTGTCCGCGGCGAAAAAATCGTCGGAATGGACAAGCCCGACAACATCGCCGGTCGAGCGTTCGATGCCTTTGTTCAGTGCGTCGTAGATCCCGCCGTCCGGTGCGCTGACCAGGCGGGTGCGTGCGTCGGCGAGCGCGCTGACGACATCCAGCGTCCCATCGGTCGAGCCGCCGTCCTGAATGATGTGTTCGTAGTTGGTATAGGTTTGTCCGGCCAGGCTTTCTATGGAGTCGCGAACGGTGGTGTGCCGGTTATAGGTCGCAGTGACGATCGAGATCAGCAAAGGCATCGTTGGCTCCGGTGTGGTCGGGCCTGCGCTGTGTTGGCGGGCCGGATATTGCGGCCACACCTATCATCTGTTCTATCCCGCGATCAACAGCCCGAGCAGCGCCGCCGTGCCGATGAATATCCGCCACCAGCCAAAAACGCCGAATCCGTGGCGGCTGACATAGCCGAGCAACCATTTCACCACCAGAATGGCCGACAGGAACGCCGCGATAAAGCCGATGACAATCTCGTTCATTGCGGCGGCATCCAGCACGTCGCGGTTCTTGTACAGGTCATAGGCAAAGGCGCCGGCCATCGTCGGCATTGACAGAAAGAACGAGAATTCCGCAGCGGAGCGTTTGTCGGCCCCCATCAACAGCGACGCGACAATCGTTGCGCCGGATCGCGACACGCCCGGCACCATTGCCAGCGTTTGCGCAAAGCCGATTGCCAGCGACATGCCGAACGGAAATGTTGTGGCGTCGGTGTATCGGGTTTTCAGGTCCAGCCGGTCCACCCACACAAGGATGATGCCGCCCAGAATCAGCATTACCGCGATCAGCATAGGGGTTTCGAACAACACTTTTTTGATGAAGTCATGCGCCAGAACACCGACAAATACCGCCGGCAGGAACGCAATGGTAACGGAATAGATGAACCGGCGCGATTCCGGATTTTTCGGTGCGGTTTTGAAAACCTGCCACAGTTTTTGCGCGTAAACCAGCAACAGCGCCAGTATCGACCCGAACTGGATGACGACCTCGAAGGTTTTACCCGCCGACTCGAAACCCAGAAAATGCCCTGCCAGCAACAGGTGGCCGGTCGAGGAAACGGGGATGAATTCCGTGAAACCTTCCAGAAGTCCGAGAAGAAGCGATACGATTGTCGTGTTATCGGCCATGAGTGTGTTTCCTGATGTGGTGCGCGTCAACCTGGCGGCTCGTTCGAGCGTGGTGGCCAAACACGGATTTTTGGCTATTTCGCATATTATTGTATACTTTTTGTGACAGCAGGTCGCCGGGTATCGAGCGGTCCGGTAAATTACAAAATGTCGCGTGTAAATTCCTTGAAGCTGAAGCCGCTAT
>CAZDLV010000210.1:0-4235 GCA_964506345.1 uncultured Rhodobacterales bacterium
GGATCGGGTATTCCGGTATAATCCTTTCGGCCCTGACCGCCATTTCGGCCGCAGGGCTGGACCTGTCCAATCTTGCAATCGTCGCGGGGGCGCTGTCCGTTGGCATCGGTTTTGGCTTGCAAACGATCGTGTCCAACTTTGTCTCGGGCATTATCCTGCTGATCGAGCGCCCGATCAAGGAAGGCGACTGGATCATCGCCGGTGGTTTCGAGGGGACCGTGCGCAAAATCTCGGTCAGGGCGACACTTGTGGATACGTTTGATCGTACCGCCGTGATCATCCCGAACTCGGAACTGATTGCCGGCAGCGTGCAAAACTGGACCTCGCCCGACATCACCGGCCGCGTTTCCATCCCGATCGGCGTCGCCTATGGAACCGATCCCGAAAGGATCAGGGATATCCTGCTGGAACTGGGCAAAGCGCACCCGATGGCCTTGGCCTATCCCGCGCCCAAAGTGGTTTTCCGGGGCTTCGGGGCCAGTTCGCTGGATTTCGAATTGCGTATATACCTGCGCGACATCAACAACACGTTGACGGTGCGATCAGACATAAACTTTGCCATCGCGGCACGCTTCGCCAAGGAAGGTATAGAAATCCCGTTTGCACAAAGCGACGTCACCTTGCGAAACGTCGACGAAATCGCGACCGCGTTGAACAAAACGTTGCGCGACGGGGCCGTCGGGGGGGGATAATTCCACCCCGACGGCGCCCCGGGGACTTTTCCAACCCGTGCGTTTGGCAACATGATTGAGACCACGATCCATCTTGAGTTGGCTGCTGACTGGTCGAAATAGCAGGACCACCTCTATCAACATGCGCTCGCATGACTGCGGGCGTATGGTCGTTGAGACAACGTAAATATTGAAAAATTCTTGGCAATTTTGGGTTTGCATAATGTTTTCCTTGAAATACCGGTTTTTTCCGTTAATCATCATCGAATTGTTGAATTTGTAGAGCGGTGTTGCTGGCAGGCACGGCCCTTTCCATTACGGGTTTGTGCTCAATGACAGATGAAATTGATGATGAACGATCCCGGATGGCTGAAAATGCGCCCGCAGGGAGTGACGTCGAAGAATATTCCGTTTCCCCGGGGCTGACGGCGCTTTTTCACAAACACCATATTTCAATGGCCTTAACATCCTATGAATCCGGTTTGCTTTATGCTTTGGGGCGTAATGCGGAGGGTGGCCTCAATATTCACAAAACCGCCCTGCCCAAACCCATGGGCCTGTGCAGGGATGATCGGGACGGCCAGAGCGGTTTTGCGCTCACCTGCGGCTACCAGATTATGCGGTTTGAAAATGTGTTGCAGGCGGGGCAGGCCGTTAACCGGATGTTTGACGCCTGTTATGTGCCCCGCACGGTGCATGTTACCGGCCAGCTCGATGCCCATGATATCGGCATAGATGCCGACGGGCGCGTGATTTTTGTGAATACCCGTTTCAACTGTCTGGCCACCACATCGGCCCGCCATTCCTTCGAGGCCCTCTGGACCCCGCCCTTTATCACCCCCAATGCCGAGGGCGGGCTGGTAGACGAGGACCGCTGCCACCTGAACGGCTTGGCGATGGACGCTGGCGCGCCCCGTTACGTCACGGCCGTTTCCCGCTCCAACACCATTGACGGCTGGCGCGACCGCCGCGCCGATGGCGGGGTTGTGATAGATGTGCAAAGTGGCGAGATTGTGTGCGAGGGGCTGTCGATGCCCCATTCGCCGCGCATGTATAATGGCACGCTTTATCTGCTTAATGCCGGCACGGGCGAATTCGGCATGGTCGCGTTTGAAGACGGTGTGACCATGGGCACGTTCAAGCCGCTGGCCTTTTGCCCGGGGTTTTTGCGCGGGCTGTCGTTTCATGGCAATCTGGCTTTTGTCGGCCTGTCCAGGCCCCGTTACAAGCGGTTCGAGGGGCTGGCGCTGGATCAAAAGCTCAAGGATGTGGATTCCGAGCCATGGTGCGGTGTGCAGGTGATTGACCTCGCCACGGGGGGCTGTGTGGAGTGGTTCCGCATCGATGGCAAAATCGGCGAACTTTACGATGTAGAGGTGCTGCCCGGGCCGGTTTGCCCGATGGCGGTGCCGGCGGTGTCCAGCGAGGCCGCCGAACTGGTGACCTATAGCGGCATGGTGGTGGGTGCCCCCGCCGCAGAATAACAAAACAGGATGCCGCAACGCGCGGTGCATATAATAAATATAATAACAAGACACATAGGGGATTATCAGTATGGCCACGCAAGCATCCGAGCAAAGCGGCAATCATTTTATCGAAAATGTGCGCCCTTCCCTTTTACGCGGCGGGCGGTTGACCAAGTTCAAGGGGCAGGCGGTGTCGCTGGCGCCAATGTTTGGCGGCGCGGCGATGGTGCTGATGACCTCTGCCGCGATGATATTCCCGGGCAGCGCCGCTGTTGCCGGAAGCTGCATAGAGCTCGCCCCCGGCTCGGGCGTCTGGGATTGTACGGGCGCGGCGGCTCCGGCTACCGATAGTTCTCAATTTCCTGCCGCTGCTGCTGGCGGGGCGCTTACGGTCACAACATCTGGCGGGTTTGGAATTGACACCAGTCTGACCGGCGGTCATGCACTTGTTCTTAGCGCAAATTTCGGGACTACAGATTTAACCTTCACCGATTCCTATGCATCCCCTATTACGGGGTATGTTTCAGGGATCACCGATTCTCATACCGGCACAGGCACCACTCGCATTTCGGTCACAGGTACCGTTACCGGCCTAACTGGAAATGGGATAGCCGCCTCGACGAAAGGCGGAACCGGCCTGACCGTGGATGCGGTTAATGTATATGGCGGGAACCGCGGTATCTGGGCCATAAATCAAGCCGGCGGTGTGACCAGCGTGACAGCAAGCGGCCAGGTTACGGGCACGGCTGGTGCGGGTGTGCTTGTTTCTAGCGGCTACAGCAGTACCGGTCTTGTTGTGAGTACCGGGTCTGTATCAGGCGGAAACCACGGAATCAAGGCAGAGAACCTGGGCACGGGTGCCGCCAGCATTACGGCCTCGGGTATGGTGTCGGCCAGCAGTGGCGCCGGGATATATGCTTATAACTACTATACGGCCACTGACCTTACGGTGAGCGCACAGGATATATCCGGGCAAAGCGGCGGAATTAGGGCAACGAACTATGGTACGGGTGCCACCAGCGTGACCTCCACCGGCATTGTAACAGGAAATTCCACTGGTCTGAATTTTGGCGCTGACGGCATTCAGGCAAATAATGGGGCAAATGCGACGACCCTTACGGTTAATGCCGGCTCGGCGCTTGGCGGGCGCAGCGGAATATTTGCGCTGAACGCCGGCACAGGGGCCACCAGCATTACCGCCACCGGCTATGTGCAGGGGCGAACCTTTGACGGCATTTACGCCCGCAATTCCAACGCCGCTTCCACTGGTGGCCTTACGATCTCCGCGCAGAAGGTCACGGGGGGGCGCTATGGTATTCGCGCGGATAATGCGGGCGCTGGTGTTATTAGCGTAACCGCAACCGGTGCGGTGACCGGTGGGGCTACAACTGACGGGATTGCGCTTCGCGGCAACACCACCAGCACCGATTTTACTGTGATAGCCACAGATGTGACCGGCGCCCGTTTCGGGATTGATGCCCGCAATACCGGCACCGGGGCCACCAGCGTGACGGCAACCGGCACTGTAACAGGTGGCAGCAATGACGGGATTACAGCCCTGACCAACGGCACGGATATTACGGTAAATGCGGGGGTGGTAACCGGTGGCCGCTACGGGATATTGGCGCGCAACAATGGCACAGGCACCACCAGCGTAACCGCAACCGGCACTGTGACCGGCACCGGCAATGACGGAATTCAGGTTATCAATGGCACAGCCACCCTCGGAGGGGTTTTGGTTAGCGCGGCAGCTGTTACAGGGGCGAATGACGGCATTGAAGTGACCAATAGCGGTGGCGGCTCAACCAGCATTACCGCAACCGGCGCTGTAGCCGGCAGTGGCCGAGGCGGGATTTTTGCTTATAATAAAACAGCAGCAGCGGCGCTTACGGTGGATACTGCGGCCGTATCCGGCGCGAACTTCGGGATTTATGCCAAAAACAGAGGCACGGGGGCCACGAGTGTTACCACAAGCGGGGCTGTTACCGGCACGACGTCCAGCGGCATCGATGCCCGCAATTCATCTACGGTCGCTACGGGCGGTCTTGCGATAAATACCGCAGCCGTATCCGGCGGCTTGTATGGCATCCGAGCGCGC
>CAZDLV010000211.1:0-4234 GCA_964506345.1 uncultured Rhodobacterales bacterium
CCGTCGCGGTCGATGTCGGTGTAGATGATGGCGGCGACGCCGGCGTCCTCGAACTTGCGGGCCAGATCGAGGGCGGTGGTGTCGGTGGTTTCGGCCCAGCCCTCGACCGCGACCATGCCGTTGCGCGCGTCGATGCCGACGGCGACCTTGCCGGGGAACAGGCGGGCGGCCTGTTTCACCAGATCGGGATCGCGCACGGCAACAGTGCCGAGGATGACGCGGGCCAGCCCCTTGTCCAGCCAGCGCTCGATTGTGGCGATGTCGCGGATGCCGCCGCCGAGCTGTGCGGGGATATCGCAGGTTTTCAGGATCGCCTCGACCGGTGCGGCATTGACCGGTTCACCGGCGAAAGCGCCGTTGAGGTCCACGAGGTGCAGCCATTCGCAACCGGCCTTCTGGAATTCCAGCGCCTGCGCGGCGGGGTCGTTGCTGAACACGGTGGCCTGATCCATCTCGCCCTTGTAAAGGCGCACGCAGTTGCCGTCCTTGAGGTCGATGGCGGGATAGAGGATCATGGGCTTGCTCCGGTTATTTTCGCGTTCCCAATACCGCGCGAAAGCGGGGGCTGGCAAGCTGCCTTTAGGTTAATGTTGACCTGGGGCCTGTGATTTAGTGTCATGTGCGAACAATTCTGGGAGGAATGAACAATGAAAAAACTGTTACTGATACTGGCAATCCTGTTGCCGGGGTTTGCCAATGCGGCGGTGTTGACCGGCGTTTACCAGACGGCACCGGGAAAAAGCGGTGGCTTTCTGCATGTGGAGATGGGGGCCTGTGCCAATGATGCGGCGCTGACGTGTGGCACGATTTTGCGCGCCTACAAGGCCGACGGATCGCCGGATCCGGCCTATGAACATCTGGGAAAACCGATCGTCTGGGATATGGTCGACAAGGGCAACGGCAAGTGGTCGGGTGGCAAAATCTGGGCACCGGACGAGGACAAGACCTATGGGTCGAAAATGACGCTGGACGGGAATGTTCTGAAGGTGTCGGGCTGCGTCCTGATTTTCTGTCGTGAAATGGTCTGGCAGAAAATCCAGTAGTCAGCGCAGAACCGGCGCGCCGAGCGTGCGGGTTCTGGCAAACACCGCGTCCGAGCCGTAGGGCGCGTTGACAAGGGCAAGGCCGCTGCCGGTCATGCCCTTGTTGTCTTTCAGGTCGAACGTCACCTCGTCTTTGATGAACGGCAGTTTCAGGGCGTCGAGCATTTCGCGGTGCCGCGCGGCCTTCAACAGCGGATACCAGATCATCACCGTGGCTTCGGGCCATTTCGCCATCAGTTTGCGGGTGAATGCGGCGACTTGCAGGTATTCGGATTTGACCTCGTAAGACGGGTCGACCAGCACCAGTCCCTTGCGCGGCTTTGGCGGGGCAAGGGCGAGGATGCCTTCGTAGCCGTCGCGCCGGTGGATGGCGGCGCCGTGAATGTTGCGTTTGAGGGCGGCGAATTCGGCGGGGTGCAGTTCCATCAGGTGGATTTTGTCGTCGGCGCGCAGCAGGGCCTGCGCAATGGCGGGTGATCCGGGATAGGCGGTTTCGCCGTGGCGGGCGCGGATGGATTGCAGGGCGGTTGTGAAGGGGCTATCGGGGAGCGCGAGCTTGGCGATGCCCTCGGCGGCCTCGCCGGTTTTCAGGCTTTCGGGGGCGGCGAGATCATAGAGGCCGCGCCCCGCATGGGTTTCCATATAGGTAATCGGGCGCTTCTTGCGGGTCAGCAGGGCCAGCAGACCGGCCAGCGCGATATGTTTGTGCAGATCGGCAGGGCCGCCGGCGTGATAGGCGTGTTGATAGGACAGCATGGCGCGGACATAGCCGAATTCCTGTGGCTTTGCTATTGAAAAACCCGTCTTTGCAAGTTAGATCAATTCTAACTTTCAACAGCAAAGGATGACAGCCATGCAAGCCGGCCTTAAAGTTCCCGACGTAACCTTCCACACCCGAGTTCGCGATGAATCCATCGGCGGTGACAATCCGTTCCGTTGGCAGGACATGACTTCGGACGATTATTTCAAGGGCAAACGGGTTATCCTGTTTTCCCTGCCGGGGGCGTTTACGCCGACCTGTTCGACCTATCAGCTGCCGGGTTATGAAAAGGGTGCGCCCGAATTCAAGGAACTGGGAATCGACGAGATCTATGTGATGTCGGTCAACGATACTTTCGTGATGAACAAATGGTCCTGGGACCAGAAGCTGGAAAACGTCAAGGTTATCCCCGACGGGGCCGGCGTGTTCACCCGAATGATCGGGATGCTGGTCGACAAATCCAACATCGGTTTCGGGATGCGTAGCTGGCGTTATGCCGCCGTCATCAATGACGGCGTGATCGAGGCATGGTTCGAGGAGCCGGGCCGCGAGGACAACCACGGCGACGACCCTTACGGCGAATCCTCGCCGGAAACGGTGATGGCCTGGCTGAAGGCCAACAAATAAGAATATCGGGCGGGGCCGGGGCTCCGCCCTTTTTCTGTCGGGGGACGGCATGGTTTATCTGATACTGGCGGTGCTGGCGCTGTATGTGGTGCAGACGTTTTTGCCCTCGGCCATCATGTCGCGGGCGATGGGGCCGGAGGTGATGCGCTATGCCGGCGGGCCGCGGGACGAGCCGCTGGAATTGACGGTTCATGCCGGACGGGCGGCGCGGGCCTTGCAGAATATGAACGAGGCGCTGTTCGTGTTCCTGCCGCTGGCGCTGTTGTCGGTGCTGTCCGGTCCGGGCGGTCTGGCGACATGGGGAGCGTGGGTTTTTCTGCTGGCGCGCGTGGCCTATGTGCCGGCCTATATCGCGGCGGTCGGGCTGACGCGCTCGATCGTCTGGACGGTTGGCCATGTGGGGCTGGGCATGATGGCATGGGCGGTTGCGGCGACGGTTTGAGGGGCGCTTGACTCCCCTGCCGGAATCCCTATAACCCCGCCATCCGGTCCCGCGAGGGAACGGCATTTTGGTGTTTGTGGACCCCGCAAGGGGAAACCTGTCATCCGGTCAATGAGGGCCGGATTAGGAAAGCACCTTTCATACTGTTGAAAGGATCCAGCTCGTGACTAAACGTACAGCTGCCAAGTATAAAATCGATCGCCGCATGGGCGAGAATATCTGGGGCCGCCCCAAATCCCCCGTCAACCGTCGTGAATACGGTCCGGGCCAGCACGGTCAGGGCCGCAAGCAGAAGCTGTCGGACTTCGGCACGCAGCTGCGCGCCAAGCAGAAGCTGAAAGGCTACTACGGGGATATCACCGAGAAACAGTTCCGCCGCATCTATTCCGACGCCGAGCGTATCAAGGGCGATACCGGTGAAAACCTGATCGGTCTGCTGGAACGCCGTCTGGATGCCGTTGTTTACCGCGCCAAGTTCGTGCCGACGGTTTTTGCCGCACGCCAGTTCGTCAACCACGGCCACGTTACGGTTAACGGCAAGAAAGTGAACATCGCGTCCTATCGCGTGAAAGAGGGCGACGTGATCGCCGTTCGTGAAAAATCCCGCCAGATGGCGCTGGTCATGGAAGCGATTGCTTCGGCCGAGCGTGATACGCCGGAATACCTGAACATCGACACCAACAAGCTGACCTGCGAATTCATCCGCACGCCGAGCCTGTCGGACGTGCCGTATCCGGTGATGATGGAACCGAACCTCGTGGTCGAGTTCTACGCGAAAAACTAGGGGTTTTTCGCCAAAGTTTACGGAAGGGCTGCGCCGATGGTGCGGCCCTTTTTGTTTGCGGCGCCGGCGCGTGCCTTCAGATTGACTCCGCGTCAGGGTTGGGGCATGTATCGTTCAACCCCCATCTGTGCGGTCGCAGGTGGGTGTTTTCTTTTGGATGGACCGCAGGAGTAAATGACGTGATTAGCCCCGTTTTGCCGACCTACGCGCGGGCGCCGCTTTCTTTCGTGAAAGGGGATGGCCCCTGGCTGGAAACCGAGGATGGAACGCGCTATCTGGACATGGGGGCCGGCATTGCCGTGAATTCCCTTGGCCATGCGCACCCCGCCCTTGTTGCCGCGCTGGAGGGACAGGCCCGACGACTGTGGCACACGTCCAACCTGTATGACATTCCCAACCAGCGGGCGCTGGCGGAGCGGCTGGTCGAACACACCTTTGCCGATACGGTGTTTTTCACCAATTCGGGCACGGAATCGACCGAGGCCGCGGTCAAGATGGTGCGCAAGTATTTCGATCATGCCGGACAGCCGGAGCGCAACCGGATCATCACCTTCGAAGGTTCCTTCCACGGGCGGACG
>CAZDLV010000212.1:0-4100 GCA_964506345.1 uncultured Rhodobacterales bacterium
CCCTAGATATTTTCCGAACCGGTCCCGGAAACGACCTCGGGGATTTGCAGGTTTTTGGTGTTGACCAGCACGATGGTTCCCGCCGAACAGTTGCTGAAAACCACCAGCAACGTGGTTTTCCAGACACCGCCCTGCTTTTCTGCCAGCGTGACCAGATCGCCGGTGCAGTCGGGACCGGAAAGCGTGATGGTCAGCGCCGCCTTGCCGCGCGAGCCGCTGGTGCTGATCCTGCCTGTCGGGAACCAGCCCGCCGTGATCGGGGCGCCAAACGCGGCAACCACGCGCGGGTCGGCGCGCGCCAGCGTCATCGCGCGCGTATAGGCAACGCTGTTTTTCATAACCGCCCCGACACCGAAAACCGTGCCGGCGCCCAGCACCAGAAAACCGGCCAGAACGATGACACCGGCGCGCGCCCAGTTGCGTTGGGTGCGGATGAAATGGGCTTCGTCTTGCCATACGTGGTTGCGCCACGCCCAGCGGCTGCCACGCGCGCCCAGAACGAACACCATGACGATATTGACCAGCGGCACGAACATCAGCAGCGCGATGTAGGTGCTGTTGCCAATACCCCAGATCCAGTTCAGGAAAAACGCCCCCCAGTTCCAGCGGTCAAGACGGGGCGGGATGGGGGTATCCTTGTCGGTTCCTGCAATCGGCACGGGGGACTCCTGTCCTGGTGATCGGTGGTATCTAGTCGGACTGCGCCCCGCGCTCGCGGTAAGGGGTTGTCGAAAAATGCAGCCGGTAGCACTTGGAAAAATGCGAAGGCGAGGTAAAACCGCAGGCCAGTGCCACGTTGATCACCGACATATCGGTTTGCAACAACAGGCCGCGCGCCTTTTGCAGCCGCAGTTCCGTGTAGTAGCGTTTGGGCGAACGGTTGAGGTAGCGCCGGAACAGCCGTTCCAGTTGCCGTGTCGAAATACCGGCATTGGACGACAGGACCGAGGGCGAAACCGGATCTTCCAGATTGTCCTCCATCATTTTTATCACCGCCGACAGCTTGGGATGGCGCACGCCGATGCGGGTGGGGATGGACAGGCGCTGTTCGTCCTTGTCGGTGCGAACCGAGGTGTAGATCATCTGGTCGGCCACACCGTTGGCCAGATCGGTGCCGTGTTCGTTGGCAATCAGGCGCAACATCATATCCGCCGAGGCCGTCCCCCCCGCCGAGGTATAGCGGTTGCCATCGATCACATAAACAGAGGCCGAGATTTCCAGATCGGGAAAATCCTCGATTAACGACTCGCGGTTTTCCCAATGGATCGTCGCCTTGCGCCCTTGCAGCAATCCGGCACGGGCCATGAAATGCGTCGCTGTGCAAATTCCGCCGAACGCCGCGCCCTTGCGCGATTCCCGCCGCGCCCAGTTCAGCAGTTTCGGACCGGCCGCGTGCTTGATGTCCAGTCCGCCGCAAAAAATAACCGTGTCGTTGCGCGCCACCTCGTCCAGACCGCGCGTGACGTTCAATGTCACGCCGGCGGAACAGGTCTCGGAGATACCGTCCTGCGAGGCCAGATCCCACCGGTAAATATCGCGCCCCGCCATACGGTTGGCAATCCGCAACGGCTCGATCGCGCTGGTAAATCCGATCAGCGAAAACCGTGGCAACAGCATAAAAATGAACCGCGAAGCACCCTCGATCATGAAAACACCCATCACATTAGAAAAATTGCATTTTTGCGACGTCGCAAAATCGACCTTCCGGCATTTTGCGGGTATGGTCAATGGAAATCGCTTCGCCTATAACAGCGCGGAATCTTTTATGCACAGGAGCAAACCGATGCCCTCATCTGCCTGGACAAAATCCGACTGGCGCAACAAACCGCGGATCCAGATGCCGAGCTATCCGGATCAGGCTGCCCTTCAGGCGGTCGAGGCGAAGCTCGCTGTCTATCCGCCGCTGGTTTTCGCCGGCGAGGCGCGGCGTCTGAAACGCCAGCTTGGCGAAGTGGCCGAGGGGCGCGCGTTCCTGTTGCAGGGCGGCGACTGCGCCGAGAGTTTCGAGGAATTCGGCGCCGACCTGATCCGCGACACCTACAAGGTGATGCTGCAAATGGCTGTGGTCCTGACCTATGGCGCCAAAAAGCCGGTCGTCAAAATCGGCCGTATGGCGGGGCAGTTCGCCAAGCCGCGCTCGGCCGATTTCGAAGTGATCGACGGTGTGGAGCTGCCCAGCTATCGCGGCGACATCATCAACGACATCGGCCCCACCGCCGAGAGCCGCATCCCCGACCCGCGCCGTATGTTGCAGGCCTACACCCAGGCCGCCGCGTCGCTGAACCTGTTGCGCGCTTTTTCGCAGGGCGGTTTCGCCGACATGAAACGGGTGCATAGCTGGACGCTGGAATCGACCAAGGCCGCCGAGGGCTACGAGGAATATCGCGAGCTTGCCGACCGTATCGCGGATTCGATGGCGTTTCTGGAGGCAGCCGGCGTGGATTCCAGCACCGCCGAAACCCTGAAACGTGTCGATTTCTATACCAGCCACGAGGCGCTGTTGCTGGAATACGAAGAGGCCCTGTGCCGCACCGATTCCACCACCGGCCTGCCGGTTGCCGGTTCCGGCCACATGTTGTGGATCGGCGACCGCACCCGCCAGCCCGACGGCGCGCATGTGGAATTCGCGCGCGGGGTGCAGAACCCGATCGGCATGAAATGCGGTCCCTCGATCGACGCGGACGAATTGCTGCGCCTGATCGACATCCTTAATCCGGAAAACGAGGCGGGCCGGTTGACCCTGATCGCCCGTTTCGGTGCAGGCAAGGTCGGCGACCACCTGCCCGACCTGATCCGCGCGGTAGAACGCGAGGGCCGCAAGGTTGTCTGGTCTTGCGATCCGATGCACGGCAACACCATCAAATCCGGCAGCGGCTACAAAACCCGCCCGTTCGAACAGGTTCTGGCCGAGGTGCGCGAGTTTTTCGCCATCCATCAGGCCGAAGGCACCTATGCGGGCGGCGTGCATTTCGAGATGACCGGCAAGGATGTCACCGAATGCACCGGCGGCGTGCGCGCAGTGACGGACGAGGATTTGTCCAGCCGCTATCACACCGCTTGCGATCCGCGCCTGAATGCCTCGCAGTCGCTGGAACTGGCGTTTCTGGTGGCCAAGGAACTGCAAAATCGTGACGAGGCGCAGCGCGCGGCCCTATGATGACGCATTTTCTGGTTCTGACCTCGGCGGTCGGTATTGACGAGGAAACCCCCGACCAGGTGGCCGACCTTGTCGGGGCCGCCGCCAATCGCCTCGGGGATTGCGCGGTGGAATTCGCGGTGCCTTCAGACGTGGAAATCCCGCAAATCGCTGGGGTCGACGTCAATCTTGTCCCTGCCGAAAACCGCCGCAAGAAGCTGCTGATCGCCGATATGGACAGCACCATGATCAACGTCGAATGCATCGACGAACTGGCCGATTTCGCCGGAGTCAAGGCACAGGTTTCCGGCATCACCGAACGCGCCATGCGCGGCGAACTGGATTTCGACGGGGCGCTGCGCGAACGTGTTGCCCTGCTCGGCGGGCTGCCGGAATCCGCTCTGCGGGCCTGCTATGACGAGCGTATCCGCCTGAATCCCGGCGCGCGGCGGCTGGTGCGGACCATGAACAAATTCGGGGCGTTTACGGCGCTGGTGTCGGGCGGGTTCACCTATTTCACCGGCAAAGTCGCCGCCGAGGCGGGGTTTGCCCTTGATCAGGCCAACACCCTGTTGCTGGAAAACGGCAGGCTGACCGGCAAGGTCGCGGACCCGATTCTGGGGCAGCAGGCGAAGCGCGACACACTTGACCGGCTGGTTGGCGAACAGGGGATCACCCTTGCCGATGTCGTCGCGGTCGGGGATGGTGCCAACGACCGCGCGATGGTTGTGGCCGCCGGACTCGGCGTTGCCTATCACGCCAAACCGACGCTGGCCGAGGCGGCCGATGTGGTCCTGGACCACTCGGACCTGACCGCGCTGCTGGCGTTGCAGGGAATTTCCGAAAGCGACTACGCCTAGCGCGGTGACCCATAAATCCCGCACCGCCAGTTGTCCGGATTTTTGTTCTGGCGCGTCGCAAACCGCTGATATTTCGCGATATTCACGCTGGCGGCGCGGGGTTT
>CAZDLV010000213.1:0-4078 GCA_964506345.1 uncultured Rhodobacterales bacterium
AGCGGCGGATATGCCTATATCCCGCCCGCCGCGCGCTGGTCCGTAAAGGCTAAGGAAACCGCCACATTCCACTGGATTCGCAAGGTTTACGAGCCGGTCGGGGGGATCGATACGCCCGAAGCCTTCGTCACCCGCGACATGGACGCCCCGCGCATCGAGATGCCCGATACCGGCGGCGTCTGGTCCACCACCCGTTTTGTCGACCCCGCCGATATGCGCCATGATATGCACGTCAACATCGTCAATATCGAGCCGGGTGGCGTCATCCCCTTTGCCGAAACCCATGTCATGGAACACGGGTTGTATGTGTTGCAGGGCAAGGCGGTCTATCGCCTTAACCAGGACTGGGTAGAGGTCGAGGCCGGCGATTTCATGTGGCTGCGCGCCTTCTGCCCGCAGGCCTGTTATGCCGGCGGGCCGGAGACCTTCCGCTATCTGCTTTACAAGGACGTCAACCGCCATCCGAAGCTGAAACCATGATTCCTGTCGAGCCGCTCAGCGCCGGATCCTTCGAACCCTTCGGTCGGGTGATCGAGGCCGATCCCGCCACGGCGGTGGAAATCAACGCCGGTTTCACCACGCGTTTTCACGCGCTGGCCACGGCGGATACCGGTGGCGGTGCGGCCATCCTGTCGATATTCCGCGGCCGTCCGCGTCCGCTGACGGTTGCCATGCTGGAATGCCACCCGCTCGGCTCGCAGGCGTTCATGCCGCTGGGGGGGCGTGACTGGCTGGTGGTGGTGGCCGAAACGCCCGGGGCGCAGGCCTGCCGCGCCTTTCATTGTCGCGGTGATCAGGGCGTGCAATACGCACGCGGCGTCTGGCACCACCCGTTGGTGGTGCTGGATACGCCGCAGGATTTTCTGGTTGTCGACAGGGCAGGGGACGGCGACAACCTGCAAGAGGTTTTCTTTGACGAAGTCGCGATCAGCCTGCCGCGATAATGGCGCCTGCCGCATCCAGCGCACCGCTGCCGTGCGGAATATCCAGCGCCTTCAGCCCCGCGTCAATGGTCGCCAGCGCGCCCAGCAGCATCGGCGGGTTCATGTGGCCCATATGCCCGATCCGCATGATCCGGTCGCCGCCCGGTCCCTGCATACCCAGCCCGATACCCAGCACCAGACCGGCGGTTTCCTGGCACCAGACCCGCAGTTTTGTCAGGTCATGGGTTTCGCTTAGCACCGTTGTCACCGCTGTCGAACGGTCCGCACGCTCCGGCACATTGCATTGCAACGCCCCCGCTTCGCCCCAGACGTCGATGGCGGCCCAGACGGCCCCGGCCTGCACGCGATGGCGTTTCCAGACGTTTTCGATGCCTTCTTCGTCCACGATCATTTTCAGCGCCTCGTCCAGCCCGAACAGCAGATGCGTCGGCGGGGTGCCGCCGAATTTCTGATAAAAAACCGTGGCTTTGATCCGCGGCTCCCAGTCCCAATAGGGCGAGGTTTTGTTAACCTTTTCCGATACCGCCTGCGCCTTGTCGTTGTGAAAGGTGAAGGCCAGACCGGGGGGCGTCATCAATCCCTTCTGGCAACCGGCGACCATCACATCGACGCCCCATTTGTCCATCTCGAATCGTTCGCAGCCAAGGCTGGCAATGCAGTCCACCATCAGAAGTGCCGGATGGTTGGCCGCGTCGATTGCCGCGCGCAGCGCCGGAATGTTGTTGGAAACCGAGGTGGAGGTATCCGTCTGCACCGAGGTCACAGCGCGGATTTCATGGTTGACGTCGGCGCGCAGCGTATCCTCGACCCGCTGCGGATCAAAGCCGGTGGTGGTGCCGAAATCCAGCAATTCCACGGTGATCCCCATTTTGCGCGCGGTTTCCGCGTAGCCATGCCCGAAACGCCCCGTTGCCAGTGCCAGCAGTTTTTGCCCCGGTTCCAGCGTGTTGTGCAACGATGCCTCCCATGCGCCGTGGCCGTTGCTGATATAGATCGCCGGGGTGCCGGTGGTTTGCGCCACGGTTGCAAGGCGGGCCATGATGCCGTCGGTTTGCGCAATCAGCGGACCTTCGTAAATATTCGGGGCGGCGCGGTGCATGGCGTTCAGCACGCGGTCGGGTATCACCGAGGGACCGGGGGTTAGAAACAGGTCGCGGCCATAGGACAGGTGCATGTGAAGACTCCTTGGATATTTCGCCCACCCTATCAAGACCGTGGCGATTGAAAACCGGGATTTATGCGCCGGGACCAAGAAAACCGCATTGCACACTTGAGACGTCGCGTCGCAGCGCTTAGTTTGCACCCGCAGCGTCGCGCCGGCGCCAATTCAGGAGCAGCCAATGCGGTCCGATAAATTCCAGCAAGACACCGGATACCGCCGTTTGTGGCGTGACTGGCTGGCCCCCTATAAATGGCTGATCATCGCCAGCGTCGGTTTTCTGGTCATCGCGGCCTTCGGGGCGGCGGGGTATTCCAAGGCGGTGCAGATGATCATTTCGGCCTATGAAACCTCGGATCGCAGCGTCATCGTCTGGGGGCCGCTGGCGATTATTGCCTTGTCGATCACCAAAGGGTCGAGCGGATATTTTCGTGCCGTCACCAGCGCGCTGGCCTTTAGCCGGTTCGAGGCGGATTTGCAGAAACGGATGTATAACAAGTTGTTGTTTGCCGATATTTCACGCCTGCAACTGGATACACCGGCGTCGCTGGCCATGCGGTTTTCGTCCGATATTGCCTTGATCCGGCTGGCGGTCGAGGCGATTCTGGACGGGCTTTCGTCTGTGCTGATTATTGTGGCCACGGTCGGGGTTATGGTGTCGATCGACTGGCAGGTGACGCTGGTGCTGGTGTTTGTGTTTACGTTGGCGGTGCTGCCGGTCAATGTGATTGGCGGCAAGGTGCGCAAGATTACCAAGGCATCGCAAGCCGAACTGTCGCAGATGAACAGCGATATTGTCGAGGGGCTGTCCGGTATTCGCATGGCGCGGACCTATCAGCTGGAATCGCGGCTGGAAAAGGCGGCCACGGGTATTTTCGACCGTTTGCTGGCGTTGAAAATCCGGCTGGTGAAGTGGAACGCCCGCCTGTCGCCGATCATGGAGATCCTGAGCGGGTTCGCCATTGCGGTTTTGCTGTTGATCGTGTCGTGGCGTATTTCCAACGGCACGATGACGATTGCCGATTTCATGGGGCTGCTGACCGGTGTCAGCGTGATTTCGCAACCGGCGCGCAAGCTGGGCACGACGTTTTCCGGGGCCATGCAGGGCAAGGTGGCGCTGGAACGGGTGTTCGGCATTCTTGACGCAAAGGACGAAATTGTCGATCGGGCGGATGCGAAAACGCTGGGGCGCACGTCGGGGCATCTGACGTTTCGCCATGTCGGGTTCCGGTATCCGAACGGTTTCGAGGCGCTTAGCGATGTCGGTATCGATGTGCCGGCGGGGGCGCGGGTGGCGCTGGTCGGGCGTTCGGGTGCGGGGAAATCCACGGTTTTCAACCTGATCCCGCGCCTGTTCGATGCAACGGCGGGTCAAATCCTGCTGGACGGCGAGGATATTCGCACGCTGACGCTGGCATCGTTGCGCCAGCAAATCGCGGTGGTCAGTCAGGATTCGATCCTGCTGGCCGGAACCATCGCCGAGAATATCGGTTTCGGGCGCCCCGATGCCAGTGCTGCGGATATTCGGGCGGCGGCGATTGCGGCGGCGGCCGACGGGTTTATTTCGCGGCTGGAAAACGGCTATGACACGCAGGTTGATCCGGCGGGCGGGCATTTTTCCGGTGGCGAGAAACAACGTCTGTCGATTGCCCGCGCGATTTTGCGCGATGCGCCGATCCTGTTGCTGGACGAGCCGACCTCGGCGCTGGATGCGGAATCCGAGGCGGCGATCCGGGCGGCGCTGGACAAACTGTCCGAGGGGCGCACGACGCTGGTCATTGCACACCGTTTGGCGACGATCCTTGATTCCGACATGATCGTGGTGATGGATCAGGGGCGCGTGGCCGAAACCGGCACGCACGAGGAATTGCTGGCCCACAACGGTATTTACGCGGAGCTGTACCGGCTGCAATTTGCGGGGGCCTAGGGTCAGGACCCATTAATCCGGCGCGCGCAGCGTCATCGGCGCGAAATA
>CAZDLV010000214.1:0-4055 GCA_964506345.1 uncultured Rhodobacterales bacterium
TGCAATAAAAAAAGAGGGTTGAGGAGCAAGATGTTATCGAAAGAAAATAAATAAGGGGCTGACCCCTGCGGATGTCACCGGCACCGGTCGTGATGGCCGGATCATGAAGGGCGATGTTTTGAATGCAGCAGCCCCCGCGCCTGCACCCGCCCCTGTTGCCGCGCGCGCACCTGTTGCCACCGATGATGCCCCGCGCGAGGAACGGGTAAAAATGACCCGCCTGCGCCAGACCATCGCGCGCCGCCTGAAAGAGGCGCAGAACACCGCCGCCATGCTGACGACCTATAACGAGGTCGATATGTCTGCCGTGATGGATTTGCGCAAAGAATACAAAGACCTGTTTTTGAAAAAACACGGAGTCAAACTGGGATTCATGTCGTTTTTCACCAAGGCCTGCGTTCACGCCCTGCGCGAGGTTCCCGAGGTAAACGCCGAGATCGACGGCACGGATATCGTTTACAAGAATTATGTCCATATGGGGGTTGCCGTTGGCACGCCCACGGGGTTGGTGGTGCCGGTGGTGCGCGACGCGGACAGCATGTCGTTTGCCGAAATCGAAAAAAGCATCGCTGAAATGGGGCTGCGCGCCCGCGATGCCAAACTGTCGATGGCGGAAATGCAGGGTGGCACGTTTACCATTTCCAACGGCGGGGTTTATGGTTCGCTGATGTCCTCGCCGATCCTGAATCCGCCACAGTCCGGCATTCTGGGGATGCACAAGATCCAGCAACGACCGGTCGTTGTAAACGGCGAGATCGTGATCCGTCCGATGATGTATCTGGCGCTGTCGTATGACCACCGTGTCGTCGATGGCAAAGGGGCGGTGACGTTCCTTGTACGGGTCAAAGAGGCGCTGGAGGATCCGCGCCGCCTGTTGATGGATTTGTAGCAGCTGTCAAAACACGGGATTGTGCATTTCACGCACAGAAATTTCAGGCAAGTATTGCCCAAAGGAGACACCCATGTCCAACTATGACGTAATCATCATCGGTGGCGGCCCCGGCGGCTATGTCGGTGCTATCCGGTGCGCCCAACTGGGCCTGAAAACCGCCTGTATCGAGGGGCGCGGCGCGCTGGGCGGGACGTGCCTGAACGTCGGGTGTATTCCGTCGAAAGCGTTGTTGCATGCCTCGGAATCCTATCACGAGGCGACGACGAATTTCACCAAAATGGGGTTGATGGGCAAAAGCCCCTCGGTCGATCTCGGGAAAATGATGGAATACAAGCAGTCGGTAATTGACGCCAACGTGCAGGGGATCGAGTTTCTGTTCAAAAAGAACAAGGTCGATTATATTCGCGGCTGGGGAAAAATCACCGGTGCCGGCGAAGTGACTGTGGGCGACGATGTTCACACCGCCAAAAACATTGTTATTGCGACGGGTTCCGAGCCGACCTCGCTGCCGAATGTGGAAATCGACGAAAAAATCGTCGTTTCCTCGACTGGCGCGCTGGCGTTGCCGAAGGTTCCCAAAAAGATGGTGGTGATCGGTGCCGGCGTGATCGGACTGGAGATGGGTTCGGTTTATGCCCGCCTTGGTGCCGAAGTCACGGTTGTCGAATTTCTTGACCATGTCACGCCGGGAATGGATGCCGAAGTCAGCAAGATCCTGCTGCGGAGCCTGAAAAAACAGGGGATGAAATTTGTCCTCGGGGCGGCGGTGCAGAAGGTCGAGACGACAAAAACCAAAGCGAAAGTGACCTACAAGCTGCGCAAGAACGACGCCGAGGAAACGATCGATGCGGATGTTGTGCTGGTTGCCACCGGCCGCAAACCCTACACCGAGGGGCTGGGCCTTCAGGCGCAGGGCGTTGAAATGACCGATCGCGGTCAGGTCAAAACCGATGCACACTGGCGCACCAATGTCGCCGGAATTTACGCGATCGGCGATGTTATCACCGGCCCGATGCTGGCGCACAAGGCCGAGGACGAAGGTATTGCCGTGGCCGAAACGATTGCCGGTCAGGCGGGGCATGTGAATTATGACATCATCCCCGGCGTTATCTATACCTCGCCCGAGGTTGCCAGCGTCGGCATGACCGAAGACGCTTTGAAAGAGTCGGGGCGCGCCTACAAGGTCGGTAAATTCAGCTTTATGGGTAATGGCCGCGCCAAGGCCAATTTCGCCACCGAAGGGTTTGTCAAGATTCTGGCGGATGCGAATACCGACCGTGTTCTGGGCGCACACATCATGGGCCCGGTGGCGGGCGAACTGATCCACGAGATTTGCGTTGCGATGGAATTCGGTGCCGCAGCCGAGGATATCGCCCGCACCTGTCACGCGCATCCGACCTATTCCGAGGCGGTTCGCGAAGCGGCGCTGGCGTGCGGTAACGGCGCAATCCACGCCTGACCGAAACAAGCGGGGCGGCCGGTTGGCCGCCCGCGACTATCCCTTCATGTCTTCCCAGAAGCTTTTCACCCGGCTGAAAAAGTCGTGCGAAGCAGGGCTGTTTTCGCTGCTGAGGTCTTCGAATTCGCGCAGCAGTTCTTTTTGCCGCGTGGTCAGATTGACCGGCGTTTCAACCGATATCTCGATATAAAGATCGCCGGCCCCGCCACCGCGCAACGACGGCATACCCTTGCCGCGCAAGCGCAACTGTTTACCGGTTTGCACACCGGCCGGCACCTTGACGCGCGAGCGCCCGCCATCCAGCATCGGGGCTTCCAACTCGCCACCAAGGGCGGCGGTAACCATTGAAACCGGAATGCGGCAGAACAGGTTCAGGTTTTCGCGCTCGAAAATCTGGTGCGGGCGGACGTCGATGAAAATATACAGATCGCCGGACGGCCCGCCACGCGACCCGGCCTCGCCTTCGCCAGCCAGACGGATGCGGGTACCGGTTTCCACACCGGCGGGGATGTTGACACTAAGCGAGCGTTCCTTTTCTACCCGACCAACACCGCCGCACGCTGTGCAGGGGTTTTTGATGATCTGGCCGCGGCCATTGCAGGTCGGGCAACTGCGTTCGACCGTGAAAAACCCTTGCTGTGCGCGCACCTTGCCCATGCCGGAACATGTCGGGCAGGTGGTTGGCTCCGCGCCGCCTTCGGCACCGGTTCCGTCGCAGGCATCGCAGGAAACCGACCCGGGGACCGTGATGTCGGCCTGTTTTCCGGTGTATGCCTCTTCCAGCGAAACACGCAGATTATAGCGTAAATCGGCGCCGCGTGTGGCACGCTGCCCACGACTTTGACCACCGGCGAATCCGCCAAACAGGTCTTCGAATACGTCGGAAAACGCGCTGGCGAAATCACCGTGGCCGCGAAACCCGCCATTGCCGGCACTTGCACCTGTGCCGCCCTCGAAGGCTGCATGACCGAAACGGTCATAGGCCGCCTTCTTTTCCGGGTCCTTGAGGATATCGTAAGCCTCGTTAACCTCTTTGAACTGTTCTTCGGCGTTCGGATTGTCCTGGTTCTGGTCCGGATGCAGGGCCTTCACCTTGACGCGGTAGGCCTTTTTCAGCTCGACAACTGTTGCCGATCTGCTGACTCCCAGCACTTCGTAATAGTCACGTTTTGCCATGCGGGATTTTCCCTCTTGCATACAAAATGGCCCGCCCGGTGAAGGGCGGGCCATATTTTACGGTTGCTTGCGTCAGGCTTTGTCGCCCTTGTCGAGGTCTTCAAAGTCCGCGTCAACGACGTCGTCGTCTCCGGCATCGACGTCGCCCGGGGCGGCGGCTTCGCCTTCGGCAGCCTCGGCCTCGGCTTTATAGATAGCCTCGCCAAGTTTCATCGACGCCTCTGTCAGATCCTGACTGCGGGTCTTGATGGCATCCGCGTCGTCGCCTTCAAGGGCCTCTTTGAGGTTCTTCAGCGACATTTCGATAACCTCGACCGTGGTCGGGTCAACCTTGTCGCCGTGGTCCGCAAGCGATTTCTCGGTCGAGTGGACCAGCGACTCGCCAGCGTTTTTCGCCTCGACCAGTTCTTTTTTCGCTTTGTCGGACTCGGCGTTTTCCTCGGCTTCTTTGACCATTGCCTCGATATCGTCATCCGACAGACCACCCGAGGCCTGAATGGTGATTTTCTGTTCCTTGCCGGTGCCTTT
>CAZDLV010000215.1:0-4054 GCA_964506345.1 uncultured Rhodobacterales bacterium
TTCTGGTTCCGGCCATCCGGGTTCGGGATCGCCTGCGAGGGTGAGGACGGGCCTAACGCGCCGGATGCCCGATGCCGAGTCAGTTGCTGACATAGCCGGTCGCTAATCGGCGCAACCATCGGGCGGTTTAGTAAGGTGTTGCGATCTCCGCAACGTTTGAATGAACAAACTCCGGCGCGATAAACCCACGGATTGATAGTCCGCCTCGCTCAGTGCGAATTCTTATACGGCAACAGGGTTAAGAAACGGTTCACAGGCTGATCGCTTCCAGAACCTGCGGCTCGATCACGTCCACATCCGGCAGCGCCGCCACCAGCGCCTCGGCCGACTGTTCAAGCAGCGGGAACGTGCGGTAGTGGCAGGGGATCAGGGTCTTGAAGTCGAAGAACTTCTTCGCCGCATAGGCCGCCCGTTTCATATCCATCGTGAAATATCCGCCTGCGCACAGGATGCCGATATCGGGCGCGTGCAGGTCCTGAAACACCGCCATATCGGCCATCACATCGGTATCGCCGGAAAAATAGATCGTCCGCCCCTCGCCCGCGATCATGAAGCCGCTCTCGTGCCCGGCATAGACCGGCCCGTCATCGCCCGCGACCGAGGAGCTGTGCGCCGCGTTCACCATGGTCACCGCCACATTGCCCAGCGCAATCGTGCCGCCCTTGTTGAAACCGATCACCCCGATCCCGTGCTTGCCCTGCCACCACGACATCAGGTCGTAAATCCCCGCGACGGGGATCGAAAGCTCCTTGCCGATGGCCAGCGCATCCGCCGAATGGTCGCCGTGCCCGTGCGACACCAGAATGGCCGTCGCGCCGGCAATCGCCTCGGCGCGGCGACCTTCGGGAAATACCGGATTGCCTGTCAACCACGGGTCAACCAGCAGAACCTGATCGCCGATTTCAATACGAAAGCCGGAATGGCCGAGCCAGATGATTTTCATGGGGTCCTCCTTTGATTTGCCGCAGAATACACCTTTCGCACGCAAATCCCTATGGCGTTTTCAAACCTCGGCGCTTGCACCCTGCGCCGGTCCTCGCTAAACCCGCGTCTGAAACGCATTCCATCGGGAAAACACCATGTCGATTGATAAAGAAACCGCGCGCAAGGTGGCGCATCTGGCACGGATCGAAGTGAAGGAAGAGGCGCTGGAGCCGCTGGCCGGTGCCCTGTCCAATATCCTCGACTTCATGGAGCAGCTCAACGAGGTCGATATCGAAGGCGTCGAGCCGATGACCTCGGTCACCCCCATGGCGTTGAAAAAACGCAAGGATGTGGTCAGCGACGGCGGCTATCCCGAGAAAATCCTGTCGAACGCGCCGGATGCCCGCGAGGGGTTCTTCGCGGTCCCGAAAGTGGTGGAATAAATCATGACCGATCTGTCGAAACTGACCATCGCCGACGCCCGTGACGCCCTGCGCAAGGGGGACATGAACGCCGTCGAGCTGACCGAAAACTACCTGTCGGCCATCGAACAGGCCGATGCGCTCAACGCCTATTCCGCCAAGACGCCGGAAATCGCGCTGGAGCAGGCCAGGGCCGCCGATACGCGGATCAAGGCGGGGGATGCGCCGGACATGTGCGGCATTCCGCTCGGCATCAAGGACCTGTTCTGCACCAAAGGCGTGCAGACGCAGGCCGGCAGCCATATCCTCGACGGGTTCAAGCCGGAATACGAAAGCACCATCACGCAGCAGCTTTTCGATGCGGGCGCGGTGATGCTGGGCAAACTGAACATGGACGAATTCGCCATGGGCTCGTCGAACGAGACCTCCTATTACGGCCCCGTGGTATCGCCGTGGCGGCGCGGCAATGACGCGGCCGACCTGACCCCCGGCGGCTCCTCCGGCGGCTCGGCGGCGGCGGTTTCGGCCGATCTGTGTCTGGGCGCCACCGGCACGGATACCGGCGGCTCCATCCGCCAGCCTGCGGCCTTTACCGGCATTGTCGGAGTGAAACCGACCTACGGGCGTTGCTCGCGCTGGGGCGTGGTGGCCTTTGCCTCCTCGCTGGATCAGGCGGGGCCGATGGTGAAGACCGTGCGCGATTCCGCGATCATGTTGCAGGCAATGGCGGGGCACGACCCCAAGGATTCCACCTCGGCCAACCTTGCGGTGCCGGATTTCGAGGCGGCGCTGAGCGGCGACATTCGCGGCAAAAAAATCGGCATTCCGAAGGAATACCGGCTGGACGGTATGCCCGACGAGATCGAGACCCTCTGGCAGGAAGGCGCGCAGATGCTGCGCGATGCCGGGGCCGAGATCGTCGATATTTCCCTGCCGCACACCAAATACGCCCTGCCCGCCTATTATGTGATCGCACCGGCCGAGGCCTCCTCGAACCTGTCGCGCTATGACGGGGTGAAATACGGCCACCGCGCGAAAATCAAGGCGGGCGAAGGCATCACCGAAATGTATGAGCGCACCCGCGCCGAGGGCTTCGGGGACGAGGTGCAGCGCCGCGTGATGATCGGGGCCTATGTCCTGTCTGCCGGTTTCTATGACGCCTATTACATCCGCGCGCAAAAGGTGCGCACGCTGATCAAGCAGGACTTCGAGAAGGTCTTTGCCGCGGGCATCGACGAAATCCTGACCCCCGCCACCCCGAGCGCCGCCTTCGGACTGGGCGAGATGGCGGATGCCGATCCGATCAAGATGTATCTGAACGACGTGTTCACGGTGACGGTGAACCTCGCCGGTCTGCCCGGGGTTTCGGTGCCGGCGGGGCTGGACAAACAGGGCCTGCCGCTGGGGTTGCAACTGATCGGGCAGCCGTGGAAAGAGGGCGATATGCTGAATACCGCTTATGTGATCGAACAGGCCTGCAAATTTTCGGCCAAGCCTGCTAGATGGTGGTAGAGTCCAGTAAACGGAGACGGAAATGTTAAAAAAATACGCAGGGATGGTGGTTATCGGTTTTGTGCTGGCGGGGTGTAACGAAATCGCCGGCGGAACCGGATATTTCGACCAGACACCGCCGCCGGCCGACGCGGGTGCGCCGGTCAATCTGGTGCCTGAAACGTCGGCAACCTCGCAATCCAGCGCCGAAGCGCTGGCGGGAACGCTGGAAACGGCCATTGATGCCGGCACCGCCCCCACCGATGCCACGACAACAGATCCGGCGACAAATCCGGTGGCCACCGGCGATCCGGCCACCGACCCGGCCGCCACAGCGGGAATTGCCACCGATGACGGCAGTCTGGACCTGAACGCCGAAACCTTCGATCAGCAGGTTGTCCTGCGCGAGGCGGCGGCGAAACTGCTGGCCGAAGCGCGCGCCAAATACACGATTATCGAGCCGGGAACCCTGCCGAAAATCGTCGCCGGTGTGAATATCGCCGAATATGCGCGCACCACCACCAACAAGGTTGGCCAGCGGCTGTATAGCCGTCCGGTAATCAAAAACCGCTTTTCCAGCGTGGAGTGCCGCAAATACGCAACACCCGACGACGCACAGCGTTATTTTCTGGCCAATGGCGGGCCGGAAAAAGACCCGCTCAATCTTGACCCCGACGGCGACGGCTTTGCCTGCCGCTGGTCGCCCGAGCCGTTCAGAATGTTGAAATGAAAATACAAGCCCCGCCACACAGGCGGGGCTTTTTTGCCGGCACGGGTTTGCACCTGTCCACCCGACGATATTGAAACTTTCCGGCGCTTAAACCTTCAGATTTCCGGCGCTTTGGCGGCCGTCGCGCCCCTCGATCATTTCGTATTCGATCGGCTGGTTGTCTTGCAGGGTTTGCAGCCCTGCTTCCTGCAGGGCCGTGATATGAACAAACACGTCCTTGCCGCCTTCTTCGGGCTGAATAAAACCGAATCCCTTGTCGGGATTGAACCACTTAACTGTGCCTTTTGCCATCTCTGACTATCCTTTCAGTGCCTGACGCATCCGCGCCCGGTATCGCTGACAACCGCGTCAGCCGGAGTTTCATAGCAAATTTTTGCCGCAAAAACAACAAATGTGACACATTGACGACATCGGGCGGTGCGCCGGACGATTATCGACGCTTGCGGGCGGCAAAAATATCGCACAACGCGAACAGAACGGCATCCCT
>CAZDLV010000216.1:0-4031 GCA_964506345.1 uncultured Rhodobacterales bacterium
TCGGCAGAGGCAATCATGCTGAATGCCGACGGTGAAATCGAGGGGCTGTTCTAGGGCGGTGCCGGATTAATGGGTCCTGACCCTAGGCGGCTTTGCGTAGCGTGTGCGGGGTGGCGGTGCGGTCATGCCCGCGCACACGGTGAGCCGGCGGTTGCCCCGAAGCCAGAAAAGCCCAGCCGTTCAGGCGCGGGCCTATCCACCGGTCCAAGCCCCAGTTCCGTCCGGCGCGCGCCAGAAACAGCATGGCGAAGACAAAGACATAGATGATGGCAGACCCGATGTCGGTCGAACCGGCGGTGTATGGGCCGCCAAGCCCCTCGGCTGTGGACCAGATGACAAGGGCCAGAAGGCTGCCGCCAAGGTAGGCCAGATTTGAAAAGACGCCGAAAATAAGCGCCAGTGCCAGCGCGGTTTCGGCAAGCGCGACGAGGTGCGCGAAAAACACCGGATTGACCTGAACGACGTTGATCCAGAAGCCGATCCAGTCGCGCACAAGGGCCGGTTGCCCGTCCAGCGCGCCGCTGAGATAGGTGGAAAACCCCGACACAAACGAGGGTTGCCATTTGAAATAGGCGTCGATCGCCCAGATGAAACCGAACAGGATGCGGGCAAGGCCCAGTCCGTTTTTACGCCATTTTTCCATAGTCTGTTTCTCCTGACTAGTTTGGTAATTCTTGTGTGCGGGGCGGTGTTTTCCGGTTGACCAGCGCAACGCCGACCAGCGTCAGGCCGATGCCGAAGGTGTCGGTCCAGCCGAGCGGTTCGCCGTAAAATGCCGCCGCCAGCGCCAGTCCGAACACCGGCACGAAAAAGCTGAAGGAATTGGCGCGCGTAAGCGGGATTTTTGCCAGCACCGACAGCCAGAGCCAATAAACCAGCGCCGAGCCGAACAGGCTGAGGGCGAGCAGGACGGCAAGGAAACGCGGTGACCAGATGACGCTGGCC
The DNA here is from genome assembly GCA_964506345.1 of uncultured Rhodobacterales bacterium. Taxonomy (GTDB): domain Bacteria; phylum Pseudomonadota; class Alphaproteobacteria; order Rhodobacterales; family Rhodobacteraceae; genus NORP23. Next base: position 946 of record CAZDLV010000216.1, read on the forward strand.
GGATCCTCTAATGTAAACGCGGCAATGGCGAGGGGGATCCCGCCGATCAATAGCTGGAACCCGGTTGCCATGACGGCATCGACCTGCCCGGCGATGCGTTTGATCAGCACGTTGCTGACGCTGATGCCAAGCGCCGCGAGTAGAATGTAGGCGACTCCGATCGCGTAATTTTCGGCCTGCCCGCCGCTTAGTTGCGGGGTGGCGATGGCCAGAATTCCGGCGAACCCCAGCGCCAGCCCCAGTTTGCCGCGCATGTCCAGATGTTCGCGAAGGAACAGGCTGGCCAGCACGGCGGCAAGCAATGGCTGTGTGTTGGCGATGACGGTGGCGATGCCGGGGGCAACGAACTCTGCCGCGTGAAACATGCCGAGATAGGCAAGGCTGGTCGCCCCGATCCCGATCGCCCCGATGGTGAACCAGACCCGCCGGCCTTTTGGCAGGGGCCGGCCAAGCCACGCGCCGATGGCGATCAGGGCGGCACCGGCGATGAAGGCGCGCAGGGCGGCGAATGTCAGGTGCGGCGCGTATGCGAACCCCGCAACGATCAGTGGAAAACATACCGCCCACAGGAACATGACCAGCATGATCCGCGAAATATCGAGAATTTTCAATTCCGGCTCCGTTCGTCGCTATCGCGGGGTTTGCTGCGTGCGGTCCTTGCGATTGCGCAATACGGCCAGTGGATAGGCAAGGCGGGTAAGCCCGCGCGGTGCGTACAGGCGGCGCAGGTGCGTAATCGGGTCTGCCCCGCGTGCGGTCATGCCGCGCAGCGCCCAGCCATGTAACGGGCCGCCGAGGGTTTCGAACAGCATCCGGTTGGCGATGCCGGTTTTGATCTGTGGCAGGATTTCGCGTCGCAGAGCGGCGCCATAGTCCTGCGCGTCCAGCAAACAGCGCGCCGCCAGAATGCCGGATCGCATGGCATAGCGCAGCCCGAAACCGGCCAACGCGCCCTGAAAACCCGCCTGCTCGCCGATGACCGGACGGGTGCCTTGTGCGGGTCGGGTCGTGGCGGGCGACACGCCGTAGCCGCCGAATTTTGTTATGTTGTACATGCGTAGCCCCAGTTGCCGGGTGAAAAAGGATTGCGCGCGGTCAACATGAAATGCCTGATGCGCGAAGTCGGAAAACATGCAGCTGGCCAATGTGCCGCGCCCGTTGTGGATCAACAGATAGGCGTAGCCGTCGGGTGCCAGTTTCCGGTCCAGTGAAAACCAGCTGCCGTCGGCGTGGTCGGTATCGAACAGCACCCCCGAGGCGATCACATCGGCGCGCCGTGGTCCGGTGGCCAGAATGGTTGCGCCGCCGGTCTGGCGCACCCTGTCGTTAAAGCGCACCTCGACCCCTTCGGCAATCGCCTGCGCCAGCAAACCCCGGTCGAGGCTGCCGTCGCGCGGGCCGCGGCGCAGCAGATAATACAGCGGTCGGGTCGTGCGGATCTGGTGCGCATGGCCGTGCGCGTCAAAGGCGGTGGTGTGGCGCGACGGCGTGTGGTCGAATTCCGGCGTTATGCCGGCTTGTGCCAGTTCGTCGAGGCAATCGGTTTCGGTGCTCCAGTTTTCCAGCCCCTGAAAGTCATCGTGAAAACGGTGGCCGACGGTATCTTTCCATTCGCGCACCACGACCCTTCGCCCGCCACGCGCCAACACGATTGCCGCCGCCAGACCGGCAGGGCCGGCACCGGCGATGGTGACGGTGTCGTGTCGTGAAATGGTGTGGCTGGATGTCATGCGGTGTCTCCGGCATACGGGCGGTCGGGGTTCGCCCCTTTGTAGATATAGACGCCGTGCGCGCGCGCGGATTACAGGTTTTTGCGAGTTTTTTTGTTGTTGGCGGCGCGGGAAACGACTCGTTGAGGTTGGTGGAGAAATCCGGTACGAGGGGGGCAGAAATTCCTTGCGGGACGGATTATGCTTCAGCCGCCTGAAATGTGCCGCGACATGACGGAATTGCGTGCCGCGATTGACCGTCTGGACGGCGATATTGTCACGTTGCTGGCGATGCGGGCGCGCTATATTGATCGCGCCGCGACGCTCAAGGCCGACAACGGCCTGCCTGCCAGAATTGACTCGCGGGTCGAGGAAGTCGCCGCACGGGCACGCGAAAATGCCGTTGCCGCCGGTTTCGACCCTGATCTGGCCGAGGCACTGTGGCGCCGAATGATCGACTGGTCCATCGCCCGCGAGGAAGCGGCGCTGGCCAAAGCAAAGTAAAGGAAACCGCATGAGCGCAGATATTATCGACGGCAAGGCCTTTGCGGCCACGGTGCGCCAGAAGGTTGCCGCCCATGTGGCGCGTCTGAAGGCCGATCATGGCATCACCCCCGGTCTGGCGGTGATACTGGTGGGCGAGGATCCCGCGAGCGAGGTTTACGTTCGCAACAAGGGCAAACAGACGATCGAGGTCGGCATGAACTCGTTCGAACACAAGCTGGATGCGGATACTGGCGAGGCGGATTTGCTGGCGTTGATTGCCCGATTGAACGCTGATCCGGCGGTGCATGGGATCCTGTGCCAGTTGCCGGTGCCGGATCATATCGACGAAGCGCGGGTCATCAACGCGATTGCGCCGGAAAAGGATGTGGACGGGTTCCATATTTCCAACGTCGGCTTGCTGGCGACCGGTCAGAAATCGATGGTGCCATGCACGCCGCTGGGGTGCCTGATGATGCTGCGCGACAAGCTGGGGTCGTTGTCGGGGCTGAACGCGGTGGTGGTCGGACGATCGAACATCGTCGGCAAGCCGATGGCACAACTGTTGTTGCGCGACAGTTGCACGGTGACGATCGCCCATTCGCGCACCAGGGATATCGAGGAAGTCTGCAAACGTGCCGATATTCTGGTGGCGGCGGTCGGCCGGCCCGAAATGATCACCGGCGACTGGGTGAAACCGGGGGCCACGGTGATTGACGTCGGCATCAACCGCATTGCGGCACCGGAGCGCGGTGCGGGCAAAATGCGGCTGGTCGGGGATGTGGAGTTCGCCTCGGCCTCGGCTGTTGCGGGGGCGATTACCCCCGTGCCCGGCGGTGTCGGCCCGATGACGATCGCGGTGCTGCTGGCCAACACCGTGACCGCCTGTTGCCG
>CAZDLV010000217.1:0-4017 GCA_964506345.1 uncultured Rhodobacterales bacterium
TCACCACACCCACCCTGCCCCAGCCGCGCCGCCCCGGATACCCCGTGCGCCTCCGGTCCGCGGTCCAGCAGTTCGTAAACCAGCGCGCCCATGGCATAGATCCCCGCATCGCCGGAACAGATCAACGCCACATTGCGCCCCTCGCCCGCACGTTCCAGCGCATAGCGGCAGCGGTCCTCCTCGCCGCCCAGCGGAAAATCGGAGCGTTGCTTGCCCGCCGCCAGCGGCCCGAGCAGGTCGATATACAACCCGTATCCCACCAGTTCCTCCGCCTGCGCGATCAGGTGCGAGGCCTCCGGCGTGCGCCAGCTGTGCTGCCCCGGCCCGATGCCGACAATCGACAGTTTCCCGCGCGCCCGCCCGCGCAGTTCCGCAACCGGTTCGGGGGCCGTGGCAACGGCACAGGTGGCATTGGCCGTCTTGCGTTTCGCCATCCCGAGGGTCGCCGCCGCCCCGCCTCCCGCCAGCGCCGCCGCTTCGGATACGCCGTGGCAGCCGACCTCGGCAAACACCACCTCCGAAGGGGTCGCGAGGCGCGGCGTCTCCACCTCCAGTTCCGCCGCGCTGAACAGGCGCAAGGGCAGGTCCAGCGCCTGCGCCAGTGCCAGCACCGCGGGTTCGTCCGCCTTCAGGTCCAGCGTGTAAATCCCCTTGAGCGCCTTGGGGGCAATGCCGCCCTCCTCCAGCGTTTCGCGCACCAGCTCCGCCAACTCGTCCGGCGGGCAGTTGCGCGAACAGCCGACGCCGAGCGTATGCCGTTGCGGATGATAGAGCAGCGTCGCCGGTTCGCGCACCTCCTGCGGTTCCGTCGTGCAGAGGATATCCACCGCCCCGCCTTTCGGCAGACCGGCCAGCCATCCGGCCCGCGCCGCCTCCGCCCCGTCCAGACGCGCGCCGCCGCCCTGCAACAACGCCATCATCGCCGCCTTGGCGTTTTCGGGATTGGCCAGCACCCAGCCCGCCGGCGGCTCGTCCAGCGAGATGCCGAGGCTCACATCCCCCGCCGTCGTCACCGCAGCCAGGGCCCCCAGCCCCTCGGCGATCACCTTCGCCAGCCGGTTCGCCCCGTGATGCCCGCCCAGCAGCGGAATCACCGTGGACCCGTCGTCGGGAATGGCAATCACCGGCGGCTCGCTGCGTTTGTCGGCCAGCACGGGGGCGACGGCACGCACCAGAATACCGGCCGCGCATACCCCCACCACCGGATGACCGGCCTGAAACAGCATCCGCGCATGTTCCAGCGCATCGGGGAAAAAGGCGTCGGCCCGCTCCACCCGCCCCGCGCGCCCGTGCAGCGGCGCGCCGAGGATCTCCGCCACGCGGTGCGCGGTCGCCTCGCCCGCACGGGACAGGCACATTACAATCGGGTTCAGCTCAGCCACGGGTCATCCCCTTTGGTTATCAGGATCATGGAAAAATACGGCGCCGGATCGGGGGCCTCGGCCAGCGGCAGGATACGTTCGTTCGGCAGGCTGGCGCGTTCCACATAGGTGGCGCTTCCGGCCAGCCCCATGTCCTCCAGCAGGGCGCGCAAACGCCCCAGATGCCGCCCGACCTTCATGATCGCCACCGCCCCGCTCTCCGTAATCCGCTGGCGCAACACATCCGTTTCCAGCGGCGCGGGCAGCACACCCAACACCTCGTTGCGCGCGGTCAGGGGCCGGCGGGCCGCAGCCGCACAAGCGGTCACCGAGGTCACGCCGGGCACCACCTCGGTCTCGAAATCCGCTGCCAGCCGCGCGAAAAGATACATGAACGATCCATAGAAAAACGGGTCGCCCTCGCACAGAACCACCACATCGCGACCGGCCCGCAGATGGGCGGCAATATCCGCCGCGCCCCTGTCATAGGCCGCCTGCGCCGGTGCCCGTTCCACCGTTATCGGCACATCGATCCGCAGTTCCTCGGCATCCGCCGCAATCGCATCCGCCGCAATCGAACGCGCCAGACTTTCCTCGCCCGGCAATGCCGGCCATGCGATCACCGCCGCACCCGAAACCAGCCGGTGCGCCTTCAACGTCATCAGTTCGGGGTCGCCGGGGCCAAGCCCGACACCAATCAGCTTGCCGTTCATCGTTTGATCAGGCTCCATTGTGTCACGGGGCGCAACGGTTTCCAGCCGGTCAGCCCGCCCAGCCCGTCGGCGCGGTTGATCGCGATCTGCACCAGTTCGCCGCCATGCGCCTTGTGCAGCTCCAGCAGCAGCGCCTGACTCTCCAGCGTCACCGCATTGGCCACCAGCCGCCCCAGCGGGCGCAGGGCGTTCCAGCAGGCATCGAACGTCTCTACCGACAGTCCGCCGCCGATGAAAATCGCATCCGGCGGCTCCAGCCCCGCCAGCGCATCGGGCACCACCCCGTCAACCAGTTGCAGCGACGGCACGCCCAGCGCCAGCGCGTTTTCCGCCGCAAGGGTCCGCCGGTCGGCGCGCGGCTCGATCCCGATCGCCCGCGTATAACGCGCCGCGCGCAGCCACTCCACCGCGACCGAGCCGCAGCCCGTGCCCACATCCCACAGCAACGCACCGCGCATCGGGATCAGCTTGGCCAGCGTCGCCGCCCGCACCTCGCGTTTGGTCATGGTGCCGTCATGGGTGAACACCTCGTCCGCCAGCCCGGGCACCCGCGGCAGCAGCGCCGCATCGGGCGCGGCCACACATTCCACCGCCAACGTGTTGAACGGCGGCACCACATGGTCCCAGTCCGCCGCCAGCCCGTCAAAGCGTGCCTCGTCCCTGCCGCCCATATTGGCCAGCACCGTCATCCGCGATTGCCCGAAGCCGCGCTCGACCAGAAACCGCGCGATCTGCGCCGGTGTTTCCGCGCCGGTGGTCAGAACCAGCAGCCGCACGTCCGGCTGGATAAAGGCGATCATCTGTTCCACAGGGCGGCCATGCACGGTCAGGGTTTCCAGATCCGCCATGCTCCAGCCCATGCGCGCTGCCGCCAGTTGAAAGGCCGAAAGCTGCGGGTGATAGGTGATCTCGTCTGGCGAAAAATGCCGCCCGATCTTCGCCCCGACCGAGAACCACAGGGGATCCCCCGTTGCCAGAACCACCACCCGTTTGCCCCTGCGCGCCCGCAATTCCCCGATCAGCGCGTCAAAGGGCGAGGGCCATTGCAACGTCTCCGCCTGCGGGTTGGCCGCCAGCACATGATGCCGCGCCCCGCCGACGATCACCTCGGCCGCTGCGATCACCGCACGGGTGGCAGGGGTCAGCCCCTCCATCCCGTCCTCGCCGATGCCGACGATATGCAGCCACGCGCTCATGCCGCCCTCTTCTTTGCCAAAATACTCATTTCGCCTCCAGTTCCGGCAGTCCCGCCGCCAGCCCGTTCACCGCCGCCGAGGCCAGCGCCGAGCCGCCGCGCCGCCCGTGCAGCGCCAGAAACGGCACCCCGCGCGGATCGGCGGCCAGTTCCGCCTTGCTCTCGGCCGCGCCGACAAACCCGACCGGAAACCCGAGGATCGCCGCCGGCTTCGGCCAGCCCCGATCCAGGTTCTCCAGCAGATGGAACAGGGCCGTGGGCGCATTGCCGATGGCCACCACCGCCCCTTCGATATGGTCCCGCCACAGCTCCACCGCCGCCGCCGAGCGGGTGGTGCCGAGGCGCCGCGCCAGTTCCGGCACCCGCGCATCGTTCAGCGTCACGACCACCGGACTGTCGGGCAGATAGCGCCGGATGATCCCCGCGCCGACCATTTCCACGTCACACAGCACCGGCGCCCCCGCCGCCAGCGCCGCACGGACCGACGATACCACATCGTCCGAGAACGCCAGATCGTCGACGATATCGACCATCCCGCAGGCATGGATCAGCCGCACGGCCACATCCTGCACCCCCGCAGGCAGGCGGTCCAGCGCCGCCTCGTCCCGCACGATGGCGAAGGATCGGGCGTAAATGGCCGCGGGGTCTTTTTCGTAACCCGCCACCCCTAGCCCTTCAACCGTTTGCGCACCGATTCCGGCCCCAGCGGGTGATCCGCCTGCGGGTATTCGGGATGCACATGGTCGTG
>CAZDLV010000218.1:0-4017 GCA_964506345.1 uncultured Rhodobacterales bacterium
GCGGGTTTTCCGTCGTTCCGGCTCTCGCCCGCGTCGGGTGTCATCAGCCCAAGAATACATTTCAGCAACCCCGATTTGCCCGTGCCCGAGCCGCCGATGATCACCATGCTTTCGCCCGCCATGATGTCGAGGTCGATACCGTCCAGCACCACCTTGCTGCCGAAGGATTTTTTGACGCCGCGCAGGGATATTTTCGGGATGTCGTTCATGCGGGAAACAGCAATTCGGTCAGCAGATAGTTGAAAGACAGGATCAGGACCGAGGCCGCGACAACCGCATTGGTCGTCGCCTGCCCGACGCCCTGCGCGCCGCGACCGGAGTTATAGCCCGCGTAACACCCCATCAGGCCGAGGATAAACCCGAACACCGCCGCCTTGATCAGGCCGGAGGTCACATCGCCGGCCTCCAGAAAATCCGAAGTGGTCCGGATATAGGTGCCGGCGTTGAAATCGAGCCGCGTCACCCCGACCAGAAACCCGCCCATGATACCGATGATATCGCCGACAAGCACCAGAAACGGCATCACCAGCGTTGCGGCCACCACGCGCGGCACCACCAGATATTTCATCGGATTGGTGGACAGGGTGGTCAGCGCGTCGATCTGTTCGGTGACGCGCATGGTGCCGATTTCCGCCGCGATGGACGAGGCCACGCGCCCCGCCACCATCAGCCCCGCCAGCACCGGACCCAGTTCGCGCGCCATGCCGATGGCAACAATGGACGGCACCACCGATTCCGCGTTGAAGCGCGCGCCGCCCGCGTAAATCTGCAAGGCCAGCGCCCCGCCGGTAAACAGCGTGGTCAGCCCGACCACCGGCAGGGAAAAATAGCCGATGCGCAACAATTGCTGCCCCAGTGCCGCGAAATAGAACGGCGGCGTCACGATATGGCGCAGGGTTTGTGCCAGAAAGATCGCCAGATGCCCGATGGCCGCCAGCAAGGCCAGAGTCGAGCGCCCGACAGAGGCCAGAATGTTCTGGAAAAAGAAGACTATGCGCATCGGGATTCCGCCGGACTGTATCATGGCACAGGATTACGCAATCGCACGGCGTAACGCAAGCTATCCGACGATCCAGTTGACGCCGGCCAGCACATAAACCAGCGAAAAGGTCAGGGCCAGCGCCTCGATCACGATTTTTCCGCCCCGGTGGCCGCGAATGGCCCGCCAGAACAGCACCGAGCCGGCGACAGCCAGTGCGACGGTGAAATACCGCAGGATTTCGGCGATGCCGATCCCGCCAAGCGAAATCATCGCTTGCGGCAGCATCAGCAACATCGCCCCGCCAAGCAGGCGCCACGAACGGTGCCAGCGGAACGCCAGCCGGATCAGCCCGCTTGCCAGCAATGCCGGCGGCACCACATGGGCATAGGCGAGAAACAGCAACAACAGGGGGATGCCGATGATTTGCAGGGTTTCGGTCATGTGGTTACATAGCGCCGTGTATAGCGCCCTCCGAGCGAGGTCAGGATTTCGTATCCGATGGTGCCTGCTGCCCCGGCCAGAACATCCACGGTTTGGGTGGCGTTCAGAATTTCCAGTTCCGGCGGCACTTCGGGCAATTCTGTCACATCGACGGTGATCAGGTCCATAGAAATCCGCCCGACCACGGGGCAGGGGGTCTCTCCGGCATAGAGTATGGCCTTGCCGCCCATGGCCCGTATCAGCCCGTCGGCATAGCCTGCCGCCACCGTCGCGATGGTCGAGGGGCGTCTGGCGATCCATGTCATGCCATAGCCGACGCCCTCGCCCGGCAGAACCGTGCGGGTCTGGATCACCGGCAGCGACAGGCGCACGACGGGGCGCGCCGTGCTGAACGGTTCACCGCCGTAAAGGCCGATACCGGGGCGTGTCAGGTTGAAATGATAGGGCGGGCCGAGCAGTATCCCCCCCGTCGCCGCGATGCTTTTGGGAACCGGCAGTGCCAGCGTCATGCTGTGGAACGCCGCCAGTTGCGCCGCGTTCATCGGATGCACCGGATCATCGGCGCAGGCCAGATGGCTCATCACCAGTTGCGGGGCCAGCGCGGGGATGTGCAGGGCAATGCCCGCCAGTTCCGCCGCCTCCATCCCCAGACGGTTCATGCCGGTATCTAGCTGCAAGCCGCAGGCCTTCGCCCCGTCGACGATAAAGCGCGAGACCTGTTCGGCGGAGTTGAGCAGCGGGATCAGGTCGTGACCGGCAAAGGCGGCCTCGTCCCCCTTCATGTATCCCGAAAACACGAAAATCCGCGGCCCCGCGCCCAGTGCCTTGCGCAGGGCAACCCCTTCGCTGGCCAGCGCCACGAAAAACGTCCGCACGCCGGCCTTTTGCAAGGCTTCCGCCACCGGAACCACACCGAGACCATAGGCATCCGCCTTGACCACCGCGCCGGTCTCGCCCGCCGATTTCGCATCCAGCGCCCGCCAGTTGGCGGCGAGGGCGGACAGGTCGATATCAAGACGCCCGCCGGACATCAGCCGAAATCCCCGCCGCCCTGTTGATAGGCTTTGACCAGATTGCCGAAGCGGGTGAACTGGCCCTCGAATGACAGCTCGATATGCCCGATGGGACCGTGGCGCTGCTTGCCGATGATGACTTCGGCCTTGCCGTGCAGGGCGGCCATTTGTTCTTGCCACGTCATCATTTTATCGACCTCGTGGTCGCCCGGTTTCTCGCGTTCCTTGTAGTATTCTTCGCGGTAGACAAACATCACCACATCGGCGTCCTGCTCGATGGAGCCGGATTCGCGCAGGTCCGACAGTTGCGGGCGCTTGTCGTCGCGGTTTTCCACCTGGCGTGACAATTGCGACAGGGCGATGACCGGAATGTTCAGTTCCTTGGCGATGGCTTTCAGGCCCTGCGTGATCTCGGAAACCTCGTTGACGCGGCTGTCCTTGGCGGTGGCGGGGCGGACCAGTTGCAGGTAGTCGACCATCAGCACATCCAGCCCGTGCTGGCGTTTGAGGCGCCGTGCCCGTGCCGCCAGTGTGGAAATCGGCAGGGCCGGCGTGTCGTCGATATAGAGCGGGCAACGCTCCAGATCCTTCGCTGCCTCGACAAAGCGGCGGAATTCTTCCTCGGACATGTCGCCGCGCCGGATCTGCTCCGACGGGATTTCCGCCGCTTCCGACAGGATCCGCGCCGCCAGCTGTTCCGAGGACATCTCGAGCGAATAGAAGCCGACCACGCCGCCCTCCACCGCGCCTTCGGTGCCGTCGGGCCGGATGCCCTTTTTATACGCCTTGGCGATATTGAAGGCGATGTTCGTCGCCAGCGAGGTTTTCCCCATCGACGGCCGTCCCGCCAGAATAAGCAGGTCCGACGGATGCAGGCCGCCCAGTTTCTTGTCCATGTCGATCAGGCCGGTGGAAATGCCGGACATGCCGCCGTCGCGCAGATAGGCGGCGTTGGCGACATCGACGGCCTGTTTCAGTGCGGACAGAAAACTTTGAAAGCCGCTGTCCACCTGTCCGGCCTCGCCAAGCTGGTATAGACGCTGTTCGGCATCGACAATCTGTTCCTTCGGCTCGCTTTCCACATCGACCGAGGCAGCCTTGGCCGCGATTTCCTCGCCGATTGCGATCAGGTCGCGCCGGATCGCCAGATCATAGATCATCTTTGCATAATCGCGCGCCGCAAAAATCGACACAGATGCACCGGCCAGCCGCACAAGATAGGCCGGCCCGCCGAGTTCCTTCAGCCCCTCGTCATCTTCCATGAATGCCTTGATCGTCACGGGCGAGGCCAGCGCGTTTTTCTGGATGCGGTTCGAGATTACCTCGAAAATGCGTCCATGCACCGGGTCATAGAAATGCACCTCGTTCACGATCGAGGTCACCCGGTCGAACACGTCGTTGTTGACCAGCAGCGCGCCGAGCAGCGCCTGTTCCGCCTCGATATTGTGGGGCAGGGCCTGTGCCTCTGCCTCCGGATTCATGTCACCATCCGCCATGAGTCGTCCCCCTGTGTTCCGGTTATACAACAGCGCGACGCAATCCACAGGATGTTAATTGCGGGGATAACTTTGCGGCCGTCTT
>CAZDLV010000219.1:0-4001 GCA_964506345.1 uncultured Rhodobacterales bacterium
CCCCTGCGTGTTCCTGCCGGGGTGGGAGGACGGGCTGTTCCCCAGCCAGCGCTCGATGGATGAAAGCGGGCAGAAGGGGCTGGAGGAGGAACGCCGCCTCGCCTATGTCGGCATCACCCGGGCCGAGGAATTATGCACGATCTCCTTTGCCGCCAACCGGCAGGTCTATGGCCAGTGGCAAAGCACCCTGCCCTCGCGGTTCATCGACGAACTGCCGCCGGAACATGTGGATGTGCTGACCCCGCCGGGCCTGTATGGCGGCGGCTACGGCGCGGCGAAACCGGAATTCGGCGGCATGATGCGCGGCAGCGATCTGGAGGCACGGGTGGCCTCGGCCGATGTTTACAACTCGCCGGGCTGGAAACGGATGCAGAACCGCAGCCAGCGCCCCCATGCCAACCCCGCGCAGGCACGCAAGGTGGTGGAGGCCGAGGTGGTTCCCTTCGGCCTTGGCGACCGCGTGTTCCACCAGAAATTCGGCTATGGCGCGGTCACGGCAATCGACAACGACAAGCTGACGGTGCTGTTCGACAAGGCGGGCGAGAAAAAGGTGATGGCGGGATTCGTGACCGGCAAGGACGAGGTGCCGTTTTAGGAGCGGCGCACAAAAAAACGGCGCTTCCGGCAGGGAGGAGAGCCGAAAACGCCGTCTTTGTACCCGCGACATGGGAGGAGTGCCGCGGTATTCCTTGATTGTGCCTTAGCCGTAAACAGCCTGATATGCCGTGTCGTGCAGGCTGGACCGGCACAGGCCCAGATCGGCCAGTTCGCGGTTCGACAGCGATTTCAGTTCTTTCATCGTGCGAACATACAAACGATGGTCGGCATAAGCCTGACGGCGGGCGGCAAAATACTCGGACACTGTGTCCAGAATCGATGCGTGGGCGGTGTGGTTGGCAGTGATATAAGCCATGGTCATATTCCTTTGAGCGGGCGGCCTGTGCGTCGTTGCCAGTGCCGTGTTGTCTTTCGATGCGCTTGATATAAACCTGTTCGCACCTGCAACAACACACAGTTCGGCAGGCCCGATATGCAGCAAACGCATACCTTGACCGTATGGTAAAACCCATCACCCCACGCCGCCGCGTCGTGACTGGTAAAGCGACAAAAACAGGCGTATGCACAAGGGCATGAACCTGTCCGCCCTGCGCTCTCCCAACTATCGTCTTTATCTGGTCGGCAATGTCTTTGGCATGAACGCCAACTGGATTTTGCGACTGGTGATCGGCTGGCTTGCGTGGGATCTGACCCAATCCGCCGGGTTTGTCGGGCTGATAAGTTTCCTGAATTTTTCCCCCGTCCTTCTGGGCGGGCCGGTGTTCGGTGTCATTACAGACCGGGTCGATGTGAAAAAGGCGGCGCTGGCGGTGCAAACCGTGGTCGCATTGCTGTCGGTCGCGCTGTTTGTCGTATTGGCCAACGACTGGATGACGCCGGGGTTTCTGGCGGCCTATGCGGTGGCAATCGGCGTTGTGTTGTCGGCCTATCAACCCGTGCGCCTGTCGCTCGGACCACGGCTGGTGCGGCCCGAAAGGATATCCTCGGTCGTCAGCATCGGCGCGCTGAATTTCAACATCAGCCGCCTGACGGGACCGGCGCTCGGCGGGGCTCTGGTGGCGCAATACGGGGTGGCGGCCAGCATTGCCGTGGCCTCGGTCCTGTATATTCCCTTCCTGATCATGCTGTCGCGGTTGAACCTGCGGGACAAGACAACCACGCCCGTCCATTTGCCGTTCTGGCGGTCGTTCCGGCAGGGGTTGGCCTTTATCGCCGGTCAACGGGTTATCCGGATCGCCTTTATCGTGACCGGCCTGTTTTCGATGGTCGTGCGGGCGCCGACCGAAATCCTGCCGATCATTGCCGACGGCGTATTTGACCGCGGGCCCGCAGGACTGGGCGCCCTGGCCGCCGCCGCCGGCGCGGGGGCCATGCTGGCGTCGCTGATACAGGTCATCGTGCCACCGGCGGCGCTGGGGCGGGTGCCGGTACGGGCGCTGGTGGCAACGGTCGCGGGGGCGGCGATGGCGCTGGTGCTGGGCATCAGCACCAACTGGCCACTAACCATGGCGATGGTGGCCGGCATCGGGTTTGCCAGCACCATGGTCGGGGTTAACTTCCAGTCCGCGGTCCAGATGCAACTGGACGACCATATTCGCGGCCGCGTGATGAGCCTGTGGATGACCGCCGCAGTCGGGGGAACATCGCTGGGCGCGCTGGGGCTGGGTGCCTTGATCGACCTGCTGGGGTTGCCGCTGGCACTGGGCGGGGTGGGCGGTATCAGCCTGCTGGTGTTCCTGATCATCACACCACGGTTCCGGCGCTAGGGTCAGGACCCATTAATCCGGCACGCGCAGTTTGACGGATTAATGGGTCCTGACCCTAGGGCGGTGACCTATAAATCCCGCCGAGAAAATCCGCAACCGGGCCGGTGTGCCGCCGGGTAAAAAAACTGCCGGCCGGTTCGAATGCCAGCAGCGCGCCGTCTGCAAACATCAAAACATCGTCGGACAGCCGTCTGGCCTGATGGATGTCGTGCGTGACCAGAAACACCTTGGTGCCGGCGGATGAAATGTCGCGTATGGTTGTTTCCAGAATGACCGTCGAGGCAGGGTCGAGACCGGCCGAAGGCTCGTCCAGAATGACCACCGGCGGATCGGTGATGCAGGCGCGCGCCAGCGCCAGACGTTGGCGCTCGCCGCCAGACAGGCTGATTGCCGGGGCCGTTGCCTGACCGGAAAGGCGTGCCGCCACCAGTGCGGCATCGACACGTTGGCGCCGCTCGGCACGCGGCACGCCTGCAACCTGCAACGGAAACGCCAGATTTGCCCGCACCGGTCGGCGCAGCAGCGGCGTGTGCTGGAACAGAAACCCGCGTTGGCGTCGTGTTTGCATGGCCGGTTTGCCGTTCCATGTCACAACCCCGCGCGCGGGCGGAAACATGCCGTGGCACATTTTTACAAACAAACTTTTCCCCGCGCCGTTATGCCCGAGGATAACCGTAATTCCCGGACTGTCCAGCCGCAGGGAAAGCGGCCCGAGCAGGCGCAAACCGTCGCGCCGGACTTCGGCCTGATCTACGCGAAGTTCGCCAAATGTCATGGTGCGCCCTCGTGATAGCGTTGCCCGATTTGTGACAGGGCATAGATTACCGCATTGATCACGACCGCGATCGAAACCAGGATGCCACCCAACGCCAGCGCCAGTTCCAGATTACCCTTCGAGGTTTCCAGCGCAATAGTGGTGGTCATGACCCGGGTCACACCGTTTATATTGCCGCCGACGATGATCACCGCCCCGACCTCGGCAATGGCGCGCCCGAATCCGGCCAGTAGTGCGGTGGCGATTCCCAGGCGCGCGTCCCACAGCAATGTTCGCAATTTCAGGCGCGCCCCGACATCCAGTGCCGCCATCAACGGCGCGTATTCCCGCACCAAGGGCAGCACCGCCGCGCGGCTGAGGGCCAGAATGATCGGCAGAATCAGAATAGTCTGGGCAATGATCATGGCTTGTGGCGTAAACAGCAGACCGAACCGGCCAAGCGGACCGGCGCGCGACAACAACAGATAGACGGCCAACCCCACCACCACCGGCGGCAACGCCATCAGCGCATTCGAGATCACGACCAGAATCCGCTTGCCGGGAAACGTCCAGATCGCCAGTGCCGCCCCGAGCGGCGCACCAAGCAACAGCGCAAGCACAACCGCCGTCAGGCTGACCCGCAACGACAGGCCCAGAATGGCGTAGAGCGCCGGATCGAATCCGGCCACCATGTCCCATGCTGTCTGTGCTGTCTGCAAACTTTGCCCCCCTCTGCCTGCGGCGAACCCTAGGCGCTAACCCGGTCGGGTGAAAGCCACCACAGGGCGAAATGTGCAAATCCGCCGGCCAAAATCCCGATTTCGGCCCGTTGGCGGCCCAGAATCACCTTGCATATAACGCGCCGATATCGTGGAATGCAGCCCGGACTGGCGCAAGTCATCTGTTTGTAAACCAGGGAGAAC
>CAZDLV010000220.1:0-3989 GCA_964506345.1 uncultured Rhodobacterales bacterium
AAGGTCTTTAACATTCCGGTCATCTGTCCTATATACACTCGCGAATTCCCCACGAAAACCCAATAAGCGCCCCGCGCACCCGAGTTTTCAAAACCGGGGTACATTTGTTTGAAGGAGAAACCGATGGCGCTTCCACTGATGGCCAAAGCCACAGCCGTTTGGCTGGTTGACAACACGACGCTGACATTCCCGCAAATCGCGGAATTCTGCGGCCTGCACGAGCTGGAGGTCAACGGCATCGCCGATGGCGAGGTGGCCGTGGGCGTCAAGGGTTTCGACCCCATCGCCAACCGGCAGCTCACAGCCGAGGAAATCGCCCGGTGCGAGGGCAACCCCAAAGCCAAACTGCAACTGATGTATAACCCCGCCGCCGAGGGTGAAACAAAACGCAAGGGCCCGCGCTATACGCCGCTGTCCAAACGTCAGGACCGCCCCTCGGCTATCGCCTGGCTGGTCAAGTTCCATCCGGAACTTACCGACGGGCAGATCAGCAAACTGGTCGGCACCACCAAGCCGACCATTCAGGCCATCCGCGAACGCTCGCACTGGAATATCGCCAATATCCAGCCGATCGATCCGGTGGCGCTCGGTATGTGCAAACAGATCGAACTTGATGCCGCCGTGGCCAAGGCCGCCAAGAAGAAGGGCGCCGAGACCATGACCGACGACGAACGCATGAAACTGGTGTCAACCGAACAGTCGCTGCACATGCCCGAAGAGCCGCGCGTGCCGTCCTCCATGTCCGGTCTGGAGAATTTCAGCCTGTCCGAGCCGAAAAAAGAGGAGAAAGTTATCGACGCCGAAAGCCTGTTCAACCTGCCGGACAGCGACAGCGACGAGGACTGATTCCCCCCCCCTGTGTTCAGGAAAAGGCCGGCAGCAACGCCGGCTTTTTTATGCGCGGATCAATGCGCGGGCGCTTTAACCGGATCCAGCAGGCTGCGCCCGCCGTCAACCGCCAGAATCTGGCCCGTGACAAAATGTGACTTGCAGGATGACAGGAAAACCGCCGCCTCGGCAGCCTCGTCGGCCTCGCCGATATGCCCGAGCGGCGTGGCCGCGATGATTTCGGCATGCAAATCGGGATCGTCGCGCAACGACTGCCGTAAACTCGCGCTCATCAGACTGCCCATCGCGATCCCGTTAACCCTGATGCCGTGAGGTGCCAAGGCCACGGCCAGCGAGCGTGTCAATTGATCCAGCGCCGCATTCGATACCGAATAGGCCAGCAAGCCGGGCTGCGTGCGTGTTGCCGCGATCGAGGAAAGATTGACAATCGCGCCGATGCTTTCGTCCAGTTCCCGTTTCGGGCTTTGCTGGATCATGCGTTTGGCCACCGCCTGCGCCAGACGCATGTTGACGGTCACGTTCTGGTGCATCAGTTCCTCGAACACGCCTTCGTCGTCCAGCGGGTCCGATGTTTTTACCTGCCGGCTGGCATTGATCAGGATGTCCACCCGTTCGAAGGCATCAATCGTCGTTGCCAGCAAATTGTTGACCGTCAGTTTTTCACGCAGGTTTCCGGCAAACGCCATCGCCGCGCCGCGCCCGCCCTGCAATGCCTCCACCTCGGCTTCCAGGCGGTCTTCGTCCATATCCGCCAAAACCACATTCGCGCCCAGTTCGACAAACCGGCGGGCAATAGCGAGGCCGATTCCGTTGGCCGCCCCCGTCACGATGACGGTTTTTCTGGTGATCGTAGCGTCCATTTTCAGCCTCGTGATTCCTTGCAAACAGGCGCCAACCCTATCGGAAAGCATCGCCGTTTTCGAGGGGTTTAGCGGGATATTTTCGGACGGCGGGCGCGGATAACCTTGAACGCCCTGTCCTGTTCCAGAATTTCCCAATGTTTGAAGTGCGCATCCAGCGCCGGTTCATACGGAAGCTGCCGGTTCGCCACCATCAAAAACTGTCCCGAGGGTTTGAGGATCCGCGCCGCAGCCCCGATAAAGCCGATTCCGATCGACGGTTCCGCCGCGCGCCCCTGATGGAACGGCGGATTGGCAATCACTGTGTGATAGGGAACCGCCGGCTTTGCCAACGCAACGACATCGCCCCAATGAAAGCGCGCGCGCGCGTCGGTTACGTTGTGTCTGGCGGCCTCCAACGCGGAAAACTCGGCTTCGTACAGGTCCAGCGTTTCGATTTTTTCGCAACTCGCCAACGCCTGCTTCGCCAGATAACCCCAGCCCGCACCAAGGTCGGCAACCCTGCCTTTGACGGATTTGTCAAAATACGGCACCAGCATTTGCGACCCCGCATCGATTTTTCCGGGGCTGAACATGCCGGGCGCCGTCACATATCCGGACGGGTTCGGGCGCGGCTTCATCGCCGCCTCCCAATCCGCGAACGTGGCAGGAACATCCTTGACAGTCAGCCAGAAAACCTTGCCGTGGGATTTGGATAAAACACCGTCGATATCCACCGCCTTGCGAACCGCCTTCAACAACGAATCCACTCCGTCGGTTTTGTCACCGCTAACCAGCACAAGCCCGCCCGCCGCAACGACACGGCACGCCCGCGCCACATTCGCCATATTCTCGACCCGACTGCGCGTCAGGCCGACCATCACGGCCGCATAGGTCCCGTCAGCCGCGGAAACCACGGTGAAACCTTGCGATTCCAGTGTGTTTGCCACCGGCTTGAACCCCTGTTCGCACGTCAGGCCGGGGTTTCCGGCCAACGTCGCAGGGGTCCCGGTAGCGGGCCGGATATACAACAAGTCCCCTTCGGGAAACGCCAATAGCCCCTCGTCAAAAGGCAGAAGAATTCGGGCAGGGTCTGACATGCGGCTCCCTTTCAGGGATTATTCTTTTTCCATCGTGCATTGCAACGGGTGCTGGTTGCGCCGGGCATAGTCCATCACCTGTGTCACCTTGGTCTCGGCAACTTCATGGGTGAAAACCCCGACCACGGCCAGCCCCTTGGTATGCACGGTCAGCATAATCGCCTCGGCCTGGGTAGTGCCAAGGCCGAAAAACCGTTCCAGAACATGGACGACAAACTCCATCGGCGTGTAATCGTCGTTCAACAACATGACCTTGTACAAAGGCGGCTTGGCCGTCTTCGGTTTGGTCTTTGTCGCAATGGCGGTATCCTGATCGTCCTCGAAATCCGAGGCCATAGTCGCGCTGTATGTCATTCGGGTCATATCGGTCCTGTGATGTTCGTTGACCGACTATATATTGGCTCGGCGAAAATAGAAAAGGGGGCAAAAAGCCCCCCGTTCCCGATTTATGTCGTTAATGCTTACGCAGTGAACGGTTTCAACGACTGGCTGGCCGCCTGAACACGTTCGTTCAGCGGTGCAGTCATGTCCTTGGCTGCGGCCATGTACATTTCGTTCATCTTGCTGGCCTGCGCCATGAAACCTTCGAACGCTGTTTTTGCGAATACGGACTGTTTTTCGAAAACCTCGGTTGCGGTTTTGGCGGTTGCCAGATCCTGCGCAACAGCCACCATATCCTCGAACGATTTTTTCGAGTAGGTGGTCAGCTCGCCGGTCAGGGTCTCGGCTGTTTTGGCAGCAACTTCGGACACTTTAACCAGTGCTTCGACATTCTGCTGACCAAAGGCTGTCACGTCTTCCAGACCTTTTGCAACAGTTTCTGTCTGGTCCCCGGTCCGGTTTTCGGCGGGGGCTTCGGCTTTCTTGGCGGTTGACTTGGTAGCCATGATTTCTCTCCTGAATTTGTGCGACGGGCATCGCTATTTCACATATCGTATCTAGACACTTTGCTGCACTGCGTCAAGACTTCGTTGTGCGTCGCACCATTTCCCGGGTGGATCGAATGCAGCGTCGCCGCGTGTGCGATTGAAAAATATATGTTTTCCTGGTGCGGCATCCTGTGCTAGAGTGGAAAAAAATAAATGCGTCACCGGAAAACGGGGCGTCGAGGCAGTACATAGATCGATCGGCAGATTCCGATGTTTATAAAGTTGATGCGGGGATTTTTCCTCGCCGTTTCTCTTATGGTATTGGCGGGCAC
>CAZDLV010000221.1:0-3963 GCA_964506345.1 uncultured Rhodobacterales bacterium
GGTACAGTATTAAAATGAGTGCCCAGAATTGCATCCGTACGGTTGCCCTGTCATTTATGTAAATACGCGAACACCGTGAACAGAGAACAGCCCCAGTTTACCCCGCGCGCACCGGTATTTCAACCGCAAGAACACACGCCAACGCTCGTAAACATCACGATTTACGCGCCTTGCGCCCGCCACGACGCTTTTGCAGGCGGCTGGCGCGGGCCGGCAACTCTTCCAGCAATGCCCGGCGTGCCGCTTCGGACATGCCCGACCAGGCGGCGATTTCGTCGCCGGTGCGGTAACACCCGACGCAGATCCCCTCCACCGGATGCAAAACACACAGCTTGATGCAGGGCGAGTCGACCTCGTCGCGTTTCCATACCTCATCCATCATGGCGATCCAGCACGGCCAGACGGTCAAGCACCCCTTGCAGGATATACCCCGCCGCGACATGGTCGATGACCTCGGCGCGCCGTCTGCGCGAGGTGTCGGCCTCCAGCAATGCGCGTTCGGCGGCCACGGTGGACAAACGTTCATCCCAGAAGGTGATCGGCACATCCGTCAGGCGGGCGAAGTTCCGGGCAAAGGCGCGGGTGGATTGCGCACGCGGCCCTTCAGAGCCGTCCATGTTGCGCGGCAGGCCCAGCACCACACCGGCAATGTTGCGTTCGGCGATGATCTCGGACAATCGCGCGGCATCGATACCGAATTTCTTTCGCCGGACGGTTTCCAGCGGCGTGGCGACGCGGCGGAAGGTGTCCGACACGGCCACGCCGATAGTTTTTGTCCCGAGGTCCAGCCCGATCAATGCGCGCATCGGGGGCAGGACCCGCAGGAATGCCTCGATATCCTCAAGGACTTGTGCCGCCATCAGTTGGCAACACCGGCCGTTTTGGCAGCCTGCGTGACGGTATCAAGCCCGGCGGCATCGTTGGCAAACACGCCTTGTGCCTCTTTCCAGACGGCGGTTGCCTTGTCGGTTTCCCCCAGCACGCCGAGGGACTTGATCAACTGCGCCCACTCGTCGGCACTGCCACCCTGGCTTGCCAGCCGGTCCGACAGGCTTTTTACCCGGTCGCGAATGAAATTCATCCGTTCTTCGGGGGTCATCTGTCCGGCGGCCTGAACGTCGCTGGCCGTCGGGCCAAGCGTGGTGGACGGGCGCGGCGATACGGGCGTAATTCCGGCCTGTGCTGCGACGGCGTCGATCTGGCTTTTGATGACATTGATCCACGGTGCATCCGCAGGGCCGTCTTTCAGCAACTGGTTCCAGATGTCATAGGTGCGCGCCGGCTCGCCGCGTTGCAACATCACGATACCGGCGTAATAGCGCGCGCGCGCATTTTCCGAGTCGAGCTGCAACGCCTTGGCCAGCGCCGTTTCGGCGGTGGGCGACACATAGTAGTCGGCGGCGACGATCATGATTTCGGCCCATGTCGCATAGTCGTTGGCGGTCGCCTTGTCACCAAGGATACGCATCACCTCGTCCTGCGCTTTGCGCGCTTCGATATATTGCCCCAGCTGCGCCAGATTGTCGGCCAGCATACGGTGGCCGACCAGATCGTCGGGGCGATCCTTCAACACATTGCGCAGTTTGTTGACCAGTTCGACATATCGCGGATCTGGGGTCTGAAGGGCTGGCAACGACTTGTCCGCGGCCTGCGCCCGTTTGGCGACGGTTTCGGCCTCGGTCTGTGTCGGGCGGTCGTTCAGGCGCTGTTGCAGCGGCAGATCGGGCAACCCCGGCACGCCGATGTCGAAATAGAGCGCGACACTGCCGCCAAGGCCGAACAACAGCACAACGAACGCCAGAAACCGTGTTGCGCCTTTCGGGGCATTCCCCGAGATTTTTTCGTGCGACTGGGTTTCGGCGGCGGCCAGCAAACGGCGGGACACTTCGGTCCGGCTGGCTTTGGCGTCGGCTTCGGTTACCGTGCCGCGCTCCAGATCGGTTTCCACCTCTTTCAACTGGTCCTTGTAGACCCGAATGTCGTATTCGGACCGCGTTGCGGTTCCGGTTTTCGGGCGCAATAGCGGATAGAGAATCCAGACCATAGCGAGAACGGCGATAACGATAGCGACTATCCAGAAGAGCATTTGTAAATCCTGCCTGTTTTTCCGGCGCGACCATACTCTGCTTGCTTGGCGCCTTGCAATGGCCGAAAAACGCACAGGGGGGGATTGCGAAATGATAATGTCGTGAACTAGCATCCAACTGACGGAAATCGCGTGCGCCGACAGGGGTTTCTATTGCATTCCAGTAAGGGAGCCGGTGAATCGGCAATATCCCGCGTGTCAACGGAGACTTTGTTAATGAAACGTTACTCCGCCTTTGCTATCGCCCGCGAATCCCTGCGCCACCATAGCGGCTGGGAACGCGCCTGGCGTTCACCCGCGCCCAAAGCGGAATATGACGTGGTGATTATCGGGGCCGGCGGCCATGGGCTGGCGACGGCTTACTACCTGGCGAAAAACCACGGCATCACCAATGTTGCGGTGCTGGAAAAAGGCTGGCTGGGCGGTGGCAACACAGGGCGGAACACAACGATCATCCGTTCGAACTACCTTCAGGACGAATCGGCGGCGATTTTCGAACTGTCGCGCTCGCTTTACGAGGATCTGTCACAGGATCTGAACTACAATATCATGTTCTCCCCGCGCGGTGTGATGATGCTGGCGCAGACCGAACACGAGCTGCGCGCATGGAAACGCACGGCCCATGCCAACCGGCTGGCGGGGATAGTCTCGGAAATGGTGACGCCGCAGCAGGTCAAGGAGATCATCCCGATTATCGAGACCGCAGGTCCCCGCTATCCGGTCCTCGGCGGTCTGTGGCAGGCGCGCGGCGGCACGGCGCGCCACGATGCGGTTGCCTGGGGCTATGCGCGCGGCGCCTCGCAACGCGGCGTCGATATTATCCAGAAATGCGAGGTCACGGGGATCGACCGCGAGGGCGGGCGCGTGACCGGTGTGCAGACCTCGCAAGGTGCGATCAAATGCAAAAAGCTGGCGATTGTGGTTGCCGGAAACTCCGGCGTGCTGGCGGAAATGGCCGGTTTCCGTTTGCCGATTGAATCGCTGGCCCTGCAGGCGCTGGTGTCCGAGCCGATCAAGCCGGTGCTGGACTGCGTGGTCATGGCCAACACCGTGCATGGATACCTTAGCCAGTCCGACAAGGGGGAACTGGTGATCGGCGGCGGCTCGGATGCGTTCAACAACTACACGCAGCGCGGCTCCTTCCACCATGTGGAGGAAACCGTGCGCGCGTTGATCGAGACATTCCCGATCATCTCGCGGCTCAAACAGCTCCGGCAATGGGGCGGGATTGTGGACATGACGGGGGACCGTTCCCCGATCATCGGCAAAACGCCGGTCGAGGGGATATTTATCAACGCCGGCTGGGGCACAGGCGGCTTCAAGGCCATCCCGGGGTCGGGCTGGGCCATGGCCGAAACACTGGCTGACGGGGCGCCCCGCGACCTCGCCGCCCCGTTTTCGCTGGACCGATTCACAGAGGGCCGCATGATCGACGAATCCGTCGCCGCGGCTGTGGCCCACTGATGGCCCGTTTCCTACCTGTGCAAGTCGTAGTGATAGACACTCTCGTGCGGTTTATACAAAGCCCACACGAGGATCAGAACAAACATGACAAGGAAGGCCAGAAGGACAGCGTTTATGCTGTCGGTGGTGGTGATGCCGGTATAGTCATAGACAACCCGTCCAACCATATCCCGCACCCTTTCCAGAAAGGGCACATCGACCCTTTCGAACTTGGCTACAATACTCATTACAACTACCTCCGATACGGGCGGTCAAATACACACGCAACCGCCTCGATACTGCGGATCATAGCACAAACCGGCCAATTTTTCAAATTTCCCCGCCGCCCGGCGCCGGAGATTGCGCGATGAGCCTGCTGCACAGGAAAAACGACGGTGCGCTACGGCATGAATTGCTGCTGGCGCTGATTGTCA
>CAZDLV010000222.1:0-3955 GCA_964506345.1 uncultured Rhodobacterales bacterium
ATGTTTTATTCAACAGAAACCCCGCCGGTATACAGAAAAACTTCTCTAACACACTAAAAAATAAACAAAAAACTACAATTATTGTATATGTGTAAAGTGTTAGCAAAATGACAGCGTCCAGAATTTATGTGTCTTTTTCGCCACAGTGCGCCCGGGTTCCGCGCAATAATTTCGACTCGCCTGCGACAAATTCACAAAACGCGGCGTGTTTTTTCCCGGAGTTTGTTGCCGCCCCGTGCCGCGCAGCATAGACCGGCGGCATAACCTGGATATTCGAGGGGCTAAGTATGCACAAATCGGGACAAGCGGTTTCTTTCTGGTCCGCAGTCGCCATGGGAATCGGTGCTATGGTCGGCGCGGGGATTTTTTCGTTGCTCGGTCAGGTCGGTGAAATTGCCGGCAGCGCTGTGTGGATCTCGTTTTTGCTGGGCGGCGGTATTGCACTGTTGTCCGGATACTCGATGGGGCGTCTGGGCGCGCGGTTTCCGTCGGCGGGCGGGTTGGTGGAATATCTGGTGCAGGGGTATGGCGCGGGACTGTTTTCCGGTGCGACCAGTGTGCTGATGTATATTTCCTCGCTGGTTTCTATTTCGCTTATTGCGCGAACCTTCGGGTCCTACGCTTATGAGTTATTGCCTGCCGGATTGCCCCGCATTCTGGTCGAGGTTTTCACCGCCGGAATCATCCTTTTGTTTATGTTCGTAAATTTGCGTGGGCCTGCATCGATGGCCAAGACCGAAAATCTGGTGGTTTTGCTGAAGATGACGGCGCTGGCAGTTTTCGCCGTGGCCGGTGTGATCACCATGGATCCCTCGCGGTTGACAGTCGCGGATTACCCGCCCGTCAACATGGTTTTCTACTCGTTGGCGATTTCGTTTTTCGCCTACGAAGGGTTCCGGATTATTACCAACGCCGCCGAGGATATGCCGGACCCCGCCAAGACCCTGCCACGCGCCATCATGACGGCAATCGGAATTGTTATGGCGTTGTATGTCGCGGTGGCACTGGCGGTATTCGGCAACCTTTCGGCCGCCGATGTTGCCAAGGCGCAGGATTACGCGCTGGCCGAGGCCGCCCGCCCGATTTTTGGTGCCGCCGGATTTACCGTTATGGCCTTGGCCGCGCTGGTTTCGACATCCTCGGCCATTAACGCCAGCCTGTATGCGGCGACGAATGTCACCTATCGGCTGGCAAAACTGGGGGAACTGCCCGCGGCGTTCGGCAAACCGATTGCCCATTCGCGCGAGGGGCTGGTGATCAGCTCCGGCATCGTTATCGTTCTGGCGGTGTTTTTCGATCTGTCGTCGATTGCGGCCATCGGGGCGATCTCGACGTTGGTTATTCACACAATCGTTCACGTCGGGCATCTGAGGGTCATCAAAAAAACCGGGGCGTCGGCAGGGTTGGTGTGGGCTGCGGTTGTGGTCAATTTCGGCGCCATAGTATTGTCCGCCGTCTACCTTTCCGGCAAGCAGCCATCAATCCTCGGCTGGATTGTCGGCGCCTTTGCCCTGGCTGTGGCGATCGAGGTCGCTTTGCGGCGCGTGACCGGTCGTGTGGTGCAAAAGCGTGTGGCGCACAACTGATGTATTATTGCAGGTTTTCCGGCAGGCGCGGGCGCACCGGTTTTCCGTGTGGCGTTGATAGAAAAGCATCGGTCCACGCCGATTTCATGTCGGCAAGCACATCCGGTTGCGCGATATTTTTCCGGATCAACAGGGTTTCCAGCGCACTGATCCAGCAGACATAGTAATCGTCACTGCCGTCGAGCGGCGCGGATTTTCGTGCGGCTTGCAATGCGGCGGAGAACACCTCTGTCCATTCCGTCCACGCGAAATATCCCGCTTCGTTCAGGGCAACGGCCAGTGCGAACACCTGTCCGTGCCAGGGGGCGTCAAACGGTGCGGGCGGGGCGGGCATGCCGGTTGCTGTCATTCTGCCGCCTCCAGATAGCTTTGCCACAGGTCGAGGATCACAGTATCCGCCGGATTGCCGGCTTCGTGGTGCCACAGTGCAGCGGCAGTGAATTCCACCGCGTACAACGGTTCGGGCGATTCGCCCTGAAAATGTGCGTTGCTGTCGGGCAGGACATAATTTCCGTGCAGGATTTTCACGGTTCCGATGCGTCCCATCGCGTAGGACGGCAATCGGGTGTGTCCACCGCTTGCGCGCCGGTTGGGGTTGTAACGGGCCGTGCGAACGCGATCGCCGGGGTTGAACCGTGCCTTCGGGCCGGTCGGGCGCGAATACGGGGTGACCGTGTGCATCGCGGCGCCGACATTGTGCCCGGGCAAGGCTGTTTCTGCCAGCGGCGCGGGGGTGTCCGGCGGTGACGAATTTGCATCCGCTGCGCGGCGCAAGTCGTTGCGGGTCAGAACCCCGCGTTCAACCAGCAGGTTGGCAAGCGCGGCCATCCATTTTTCGTAATAGGAAAAACATTCGTAATCCCGTGGTTTCAGCCGCTCGCGTGCATGGCGCGAGGCATCGATATTCCATGCGCCAAGCGCACCGGCGGCCAGCGTTGTTGCCAGCGCGCGGGCGTGCCACGGCGCGTGAAAAACTGTCGTGTTGTCCTTGTCGGGGATTTCGCCGGTGCCGTGGCGCCCGCCCATATCGTGAATGCGGCTCATGCCGGCACCGTTACCAGCGCTGTGCCGATCATGCTGTTGCGCGACACCAGGTCGGCTAGGGTGTCCTCGGCCCAGTCTTCGGTGCCGTCGGGGCGCATGGGCAGAACCAGATAGCGAACCTCGGCCGTGGAATCCCAGACGCGGATTTTTTGCCCGTCCAGCAGGGTCACACCGAATTCCGCCAGCACCGCGCGTGGCTCGCGCACGGCGCGGCTGCGATAGGCGTCGGATTTGTACCATGCCGGCGGAATCCCCAGAACCGGCCATGGATAGCAGGAACACAGGGTGCAAACGACCATGTTGTGGTGTTCGGGCGTGTTTTCCACCGCCACCATGTGTTCGCCTTGGCGTCCCATATAGCCAAGCTCGGCAATGGCGGCGGTGGCATCTGCCAACAGGCGTGCCCTGAATTCCGGATCAACCCAGGATCTGGCCACGACCCGCGCGCCGTTTTTCGGGCCGATCCGGTTTTGATAGGTATCGATCAGCGCATCGAGCGCGGCGGGATCGACCAGCCCTTTTTCCACCAGAACGGTTTCCAGTGCGCGTGCGCGCAGCTCGGGGTCCGTCGGCAGCAGGCTGTGCGGTTCGTCGTGGGAATGGTCGTGTGGCATGGCGCATTCTCCGCAGGAATTCGAGACGGCAATATCGCCACAGGAGCGACCACGATGTCAACGCCTATGACGGTGCCTTGCCGGTGGAACTGCCGACGGTCAACATTGCCTCCCACAGTTCGTGTCGCGGGGCATTGTCGGGATCGCGGATGATCGCCAGCAACATTTCGGCGCACCGCATCCCCGCCTGCCTGACCGAGGACCGGGTGCAGGTGAACAACGGGATATCGCCCGCGTTTTGCAGAAACGACAACTGGTCGTCGTGTGTGACAATCGAGACGTCGCGACCCAGTTCCAGCCCAAGTTCCTGCACGGCGCGCCGTGCGCCGATGGCCGGAATGATCGACGACACCAGAAATGCGGTCGGGGGGCGTTCCAGCCGCATCATTTCCATCACGGTGTTGTATCCGTAGGGTTCCATCATGCCGTCGTTTCGTATCAGCGCCGGATCGGGGACAATGCCGCGCGCGTGCAGCGCCTGTTCATAGCCGTCGCGCCGGCGCTGGGCAAAGTTCAGCGTCTCGGGACCGTTGACCAGCGCGATGCGTTTATGCCCCAGATCCAGCAGAAATTCGGTTGCGCGTAAAAACGCGCTTTTGTTGTTTACGTCCATCCACGGATAGTCATTGTCGTCCACCGGCGCGCGCCCGTGCATGACGAAAGGCAGCCCGATTTCCTGAAGCAATGCAACGCGCGGATCATCGAGGCGCG
>CAZDLV010000223.1:0-3890 GCA_964506345.1 uncultured Rhodobacterales bacterium
ACAAGGTGGCGACGGATATCCTTTGGCGTGCCTGTTTCATCGATCTACTCCGGATACTGAATCGTGAAGCCGTAGCGCACCCAGTCTTTCATCCCGCCACGATAATAGAACAGTTTTTCCGGCGGATACCCGTCCTCGACCAGATTCCGGATCGCCCGGGGCGACTGGCCGCAATCCGCACCGTTGCAAAACAGCAACAAATACTTGGCGTTTGCATAGTTCCAGCTGCCGTCATTCTGCTTCACACCGCCCAGCAACTGCAACAACTGGTCCAGAAACGGGTTGCTGGCGCCGCTTGCAAACATGTTGAACGGCAGATTGATCGCGCCGGGGATCGTGCCGGCCTTGTACCAGCTTTCGACCCGCGCATCGATCAGGAACCCTTCGCCGGGAACGAGGTAGTCCTCGATAAAATTCACCACGCCGACTTCACCGACCGGGGTCACACCGTCGAACTGGACCATCGGCTGCAAACAGTGCGGCGGGCAGGCGCGCGGCGCGGCAGGTGGAAACACCTTGGCAATATACTCCGAATTGTCGTTGCCGCGCTCGATAACATAAAAGGCCCCGTCGGCCTCGAAATCCAGATAGGGTAAATCCTCGGATATCCAGACGTTTTGCGACCACCCGGGCGTCGCCGCCACCAGCAAAACAGCCAAAAGTATTCCGGACAAACGAAACAGCAAACCCATTATTCCCCCCCGTGACATACGCGCGGCGCATGCGTTCAAGCGTAAATGTAATTGTCTGGACCGGCGATATCACACAGGCCACTCGAAACACGCTAGGGGTGAATTGTGTCGAAAATGTGACGAATCGGCGCGCGATACTGCCGAAACAGCGGGGCCGACACCCGTGACACGGGATTTACGCGACGTAAAGCAGCACAAAAAATGCGTGTTTTTGTCCGGCGGGTAACGTCCGGCGGGCAGGGCAGGATACGATTCCTGCCCCGCCCGGTTTTTATGGTTTCGCCGCCTCAGAACGCCAGCGCTTTGGCCTGCTTGACCTGCGGCAGCTTGGCGATGGTTTCCAGCGTCGCGTCATCCACCCGGGCATCGACCCCGACCAGCGCGATGGCCTCGCCGTCCTTGGACTCGCGCCCCAGCGCAAAGGTGGCGATGTTCACGCCCAGCGCGCCGAGCGTGGTGCCGAGCGCCCCGATATATCCCGGAATATCGGCGTTGGTGGTATACAGCATAAACGGCTGCGGCTCTGCCTCCAGATTGATCCCCTTGATCTGGATAAAACGCGGACGACCGTCGGAATAGATCGTTCCGGCAACCGAGCGGGTCTGTTTTTCCGTCGTCACCGACAGACGGATATAGGAGCCGAAAGCCCCCTGCGCATCCTTGCGGGTTTCGGAAATCTTGATGCCACGATCCCGCGCCACAATCGGGGCGGAAACCATGTTGATCCCGCCTTCCCCGACCAGCGGAATCAGCAGGCTGGCGATCAGGCTGGACACCAGCGGTTTCAGGTTCAGGTCGGCAACCGTGCCGACAAACTCGATATCGATGGCCTTGATCGGGTTTTCCGTGACCTGCCCGGCAAATCCGCCGAGTTTTTCGGCCAGATCGATCCAGGGTTTCAGCACCGGCGCTTCCTCGGCGGTGACAGAGGGCGCGTTGATGGCGTTGGAAATGGCCCCGCGCACCAGATAGTCGGACATCTGTTCCGCCACCTGCAACGCCACATTTTCCTGCGCCTCGCTGGTCGCCGCGCCAAGGTGCGGGGTGCAGACCACATTCGGCAGGCCGAACAGGACGTTTTTCTTCGCCGGCTCGTCAGCATAGACGTCAAAGGCCGCGCCTTTCAGCGCGCCAGATTTCAGCGCCTCGGCCACGGCGTTTTCATCCACCAGACCGCCACGGGCGCAGTTGACCAGATAGGCGCCCTTTTTCATCTTGCCGATGCGCTCGGCATTCAGCAGATTTGCGGTTTTTTCGGTTTTCGGCAGGTGCAGGGTGACGAAATCGGCCTGCGCCAGCAGATCGTCGAGGTCCTCCACCTTGGTAACGCCGATTTTCTGGGCGCGTTCCTCGGACAGGAAGGGGTCATAGGCGACGACCTTCATTTTCAGCCCCTGCGCACGGTTGGCCACGACCGAACCGATGTTGCCCGCCCCGATCAGGCCCAGCGTCTTGCCGGTGATCTCGGTGCCCATGAATTTCGACTTTTCCCATTTGCCGGCCTGTGTGGAGGCATCCGCCGCCGGAATCTGGCGCGCCACGGCAAACATCATGGCAATGGCGTGTTCGGCGGTGGTGATGGAGTTGCCGAAAGGCGTGTTCATCACCACGATCCCCTTGGCGCTGGCAGCGGCCAGATCGACGTTGTCCACCCCGATACCGGCGCGGCCGATGACCTTGAGGTTGTCGGCCTTTGCGATCAGATCGGCGGTCGCCTTGGTGGCCGAGCGGATGGCCAGACCGTCGTAATCGCCGATGATGGCGGCCAGTTTTTCGGGGTCTTTACCCAGATCGGGCTGGAAATCGACTTCGACTCCGTTGTTTTTGAAGATTTCGACGGCGGCAGTGGACAGTTTGTCCGAGATAAGAACTTTGGGCATCTGTATGCTCCTTGATATGGAATTAGAGGTCGGCTTGCGCGGCAGCAAAGGCCCAGTCGAGCCACGGGGTCAGCGCCTGCACATCGGCGGTATCCACCGTTGCCCCGCACCAGATCCGCAGGCCCGCAGGCGCGTCGCGATAGCCGTTGATGTCATAGGCCGCCGCCTGCGTTTCCAGCAGCTTGACCATGGATTTGACGAAAGCCTTCTGCGCGTCGTCATCCAGCGCGGCAATGGCCGGATCGACGATCTTCAGACAGACCGAGGTATTGGACCGCGCCGCCGGATCGGCCACAAGGTTTTCAACCCAGTCCGTCGCATCGACCCAGGTCTGCAACGCCGCAAAATTGGCATCGGCCCGCGCGCGGGTAACATCCAGACCGCCAAGACCGGCCATCCAGTCCAGCGCATCATCCGCATCGGCCACCGCCAGCATGGAGGGGGTGTTGATGGTCGCGCCGGTAAATATCCCCTCGATCAGCTTGCCGCCCTTGGTCAGACGGAAGATTTTCGGCAAGGGACGGTCGGGGGTGTAGCTTTCCAGCCGCTCGACAGCACGCGGCGACAGGATAAGCACGCCGTGTGCGCCCTCGCCACCCATGGCCTTCTGCCAGCTGAAAGTGGTGACATCGAGCTTGTCCCACGGCAGATCCTGCGCAAACGCCGCCGAGGTGGCATCGCAGATCGTCAACCCCTCGCGGTCGTCGGCAATCCAGTCGCCATTCGGCACGCGGGCGCCGGAGGTCGTGCCGTTCCATGTGAACACCACATCGGCATCCTTGCGCACGGCATTCAGGTCCGGCAGTTGCCCGTAACCGGCCTTCAGCACGTTCACATCGTCCAGCTTCAGCTGTTTGGAAATATCGGTGGCCCAGCCGGCGCCGAAGCTTTCCCAGACCAGCACGTCAACAGGGCGCGCGCCCAGCAGCGACCAGAGCGCCATTTCCACAGCGCCGGTGTCCGAGGCAGGCACGATACCGACGCGATACCCTGCGGGGACGTTCAGAATAGCGGCCATCTTGTCGATGACGCCCTTGATCTGCGCCTTCGGCCCCGCCGCGCGATGCGAGCGGCCGAGGAAGGCGCGATTGGCGACAGATTCGAAACTGTAGCCGGGGCGTTTGGGACAGGGACCGGAAGAGAATTCGGGGCGCGCAGGCTTCACCTGCGGCGTTTCGGGGAGGCTCATGGGATGGCTCCATCATCAAGGGCGAAATTTCTGAGCCTGCCGCCGCTCGCCCTTAGTCCGGCGACCTGCCCGCCGCCCGTTTACGGGATTCGCCCGCGCCTTCGCAAGGGCCATAATGTCGCTTTTGCG
>CAZDLV010000224.1:0-3866 GCA_964506345.1 uncultured Rhodobacterales bacterium
GCCGCTGAAATGAAGCGATATCCACGCCCTTCGGGTTAGCCGGATTTCCGCCCTGACTGTGTTGCAACCCCTTGAAATAGCCCCGCTATTCCTGCGGGGCTGCGCCTTGCCAGAACAAAAATCCGGATAACTGGCGGTGCGGGTTTTACGGGTCACCGCCCTAGTATCCCGCCGAGGGCTGCGGTAAAACAGCGGCATGAGCGGGGAACTACATCTTGTGAAGCTGTGCGTCGGCGTGGAGTCGGTCGGCCATCTGGCGGATTTCCAGCGGCGGCGGGCCGAGGGCCAGCGGGCCGAAGGGTTGCCGGAGATGCAGCGCCATGTGACGCGGATGTGGCCGAAACGGGCGGCGGAGCTGCTGGACGGCGGGTCGCTTTACTGGGTAATCAAGGGGCACATGCTGGCGCGGCAAGCGATCCTGCGGCTCGACGAGGTGATCGGCGAGGACGGGATCCGGCGTTGCGGTATCGTACTGGACCCGCAGATCGTGCTGACCGAGGCGTTCAAGAAACGCCCCTTTCAGGGCTGGCGCTATCTGAAAAAAGCCGATGCCCCGAAGGACACCGGCCTGTTCAGCGTTGGTCAGGAGGAATTGCCGAGCGCGCTTCAGGCGGAGCTGGCAACCCTCGGGGTGTTATAGCGCGGCGGCGGCTGCCGAGATTTTCCCGGCCGCCTGTGTGCCGATGGCCTTGAGGTCGTCGTTGGTGCCGAGGTCCTGAAAGGTCATCATGGCAATCGGGTCGAGGAAACGCACGGTGCATTCGTTGTCGCCGGATTGCTCCACCGTGACGTTGCAGGGCAACATCAGGCCGACATCGGCGCGGGCGGTCAACGCCTGATGTGCGAGGCCGGGATTGCAGGCGCCCAGAATCACATAGGGGCGGAAATCCACGTCGATTTTCTTTTTCAGGGTCTTGTCGACATCGACACGGGTCAGAATGCCGAACCCCTGCGCGCCGAGCGCGGCGGTAACCTTTTCGATCACCTCGTCGGTGCTGCCGGAAAGGGTTTTTTCAATAAAAAATGTGTCGGACATCGTGGTCTCTCCTGTGAAATGAACATGGAAAAGAGGTAGGGCGGAATTTCTCGGGCGCAATAGTAGCGATGCGAAAATGACAAAATCATGACGGCTCGTCACATTTCGCCACATTTTTGCCACGATCATACCATATTTAGTCAAGACAATGTTTACGAAGCACGGCTTATAAAGAAAAGCGGATTGGTTCGATGGATAGGATATATGATGAAATACAAATGGTTGTCGGTATTTCTTTTTGCAGAGGACGGCGCGGTTACAGTTGATTTTATCGCGCTTACCTCTGCGGTTGTGGTATTGGGAACGTCTGTTGTTCTGGTTGTGGCGTCCGGTCTGGGTGTCGGCTCGAACGGGATCGACGATAAAATTGTCTATACTGTGGAGCAGGCCGCCGTAATCGGTGAACAGATTGTCAACGGAAAATAGGGCGGGGTGCATCCCGCCAGGCGTGATGCCTGACGGGGGTGTGTTTACTGTCTGATCCAGACTTCGGAGTCGCACATCGAATTGCCGATGGCGCAGCCCTTGATGGTCAGTTCGCCTTCGCGGAAGGTCACCGTGCCGTTGAAGGTCATGAAACCGGGCATGTCCGGATGTTTCATTTTCTTGCCTGTCCAGCTGCCGTCCGGCTGTTCCGTCATGCCGTGGCACAGCTCGAAATTGTCGGATGTGCGACGGCAGTACAGTTTGCCGCTATCGACAAAAACGATGATTTCCTGCGAATCCTTGCGCAGGTAGGCCTGCGGCGCGTCCTTGATGCTGGCCAGAACCGGCGCAAATCCGGTCGAGGCCAGCGTTACGGCCAGCGCCAGTAGTTTGATGAATTTCATTATTTTCTCCCTGATATTGGTGCATGTTAGCGCCGCACACTCTATATTAGAGCATGCGAAAATGCAAATGTTTGCAGGGGTTGTGGCCGTTCAACCGTCGCCCAATGCCGAAATCTTGCTGATTTCAGCGGCAAAGCGGGCCAGCGTTCCCGAGGTTTCGCCCCGTTGCAGCATGACTTCGATCAGGTGGAATTGTGTCGGGTCGTCGCAGGCGGTATCGAGCGCGGTTTTCAGGCCGTGGCAGGTGGTGACCCGCACGCCGGTGCCGCCGAGATGCGGCGCGATCTCGGCGTAGTGCCAGTCGTCGAGGTCGTGATACTTCGGCCCCGGCTGGAAGGTCCGCAGCATTTCCCAGCTTTGGTTGTTGAACAGCACGACGATCGGCGCCCAGCCGTATTTGCGGCAGTTTCCCAGCTCCCAGCCGGTCATCTGGAAGGCGCCGTCCCCCACCAGCACGATCGGGCGCCGGTCCGTAGTGGCCGATATCGCCAGACCCGCCGGCACACCCAATCCCATGGAGGCATAATATCCCGGCGCGATGAATTCGGTGTTTTCGGTTTCCAGCCCGACAAACATGCAATCGCCGATATCGGATGCAATCGGCATACGGCCGCGCGTGTGGAACAGATCGTTGATGGCCATGGCGATGTGTGACGGATGCAGCGGCGTGTCGTCATCCGGCAGATTGGCGGCCGGTTGTGCAGGGGCGGGCGGAACAAACGCCCCGAGCGGTGTGGCGATTTCCAGCAATGCGTCGATCAGCGGCTCCAGCGGGATGTCGGGGTAGATGTGGTGGTTGAACGAAACACTGCGATCCAGCGCCCGGATGGCGGTGCGCATGTCGATGTTTTTCCCGGATACGCCGAAATTGGTATCACAAACGATGACCCCGAGCATCAGCAGGCAATCGGCGGATTCGATGCTGTGCGCGGCGCGTGGATCACCGGCGCCGCCCAGATAGGTGCCAAGCATCGGTATGTCCTGCCCGACCAGCAACCCGCGCCCCATGAAACTGGTCGCGACAGGCAATCCGAGGGTGGAACACAGGCGGCCTATCTTTTCTTCCAGCCCGTAGCGGCGCGCCTCGACTCCGACCAGAATGGCCGGCGACGTTGCATCGCGTAACCGCGAAAGGATTTCGCGCGCGCAGGCCTGCACCGGCTCCGGGGCAGGGGCGTCGTTGCCGAATGCCGGAACAGGGCCGGTGGGGGCGTTCACCAGATCGCGCGGGATTTCTATATATACGGGCCGCGAGTATTTCAGGGCGTTGTCCAGCACCCGCGCGATTTCCGCCGGCGCGGTGGCCGGATCGCGCAACACGGTCTGGTCACAGGTCAGTTCCCTGTAAATCTCCAGTTGCGAATTGAGGTTCTTGACCTGGTGGTGCAATTCCAGCCCCAGTTTGGCCTCGCCCGCGCCCGGCCCGCCGGAAATCACGACCAGCGGCGATTTCTCGGCATAGGCCTGCGCCACGGCATTGACCATGTTCAGCGCACCGGCCCCGTAGGTGATGACCGCGACGCCAAGGGTAGAATCGATACGCCCCGCTGCATCGGCGGCGTATCCGACGCCGGGTTCGTGGCTGAGCGTGTAGTAGGGCAGGATCTTGCTGTCTTCGATAATGCGGAAGAACGGCAACACGAAGTCACCGGGGATGCCGAAGATACATTTGGCGCCGCGGTGTTTGAGCGCCTCGAGTAAACGGACAGAAAGGCTGTGTGTCATGACTCACCTGATGTGTTGAGGGTTGCGCGCCGGAACCGGCCGGCGCGAAGATGACATGGATGGTATGTAGGCGATTTTATCCGCGCAAGCCGGTTTCGCGATCCCGCCGGCGCGGACGTCGCGACGTAAAAGGACGGGCGGGCGCACGGGGGAAATTTTAGGGCCGCAAACCGCCGGTTTCGGAAATTATATTGCGTTTGCGAAAAAAGATCGAAAAAGGTGAAATTAGCGCTTGCGCGACTCTTGGTTGGGGTCTAGATACCACTCCACCGACA
>CAZDLV010000225.1:0-3831 GCA_964506345.1 uncultured Rhodobacterales bacterium
CGCCGGTCATGATGTCGCCCAGCGTGTTGTTGTGGTAATGCACCAGCGTCAGCATACGCACGCCGTCGTCAAATACCTGTTGCAGACGCGACAGGTCCTTCTCCAGAAAATCGGCACCCTCCATGGCCAGAATCATCCCGACCTTGCCGGCACTTTTGGCCGCGCGCACGTCGTCGGCGCTGCGGCAGATGGTGACAAGGCCCGATTTTTCCAGCGCGTGAAGGTCGTCGATCTGGCGGCGATAACTGGCCCAGGCCTCGCCCGGTTCGAATTCCCGGTTCGGCGTCAGCCCGGTTTTGCCCAGCGTCAGCAGCTGGATGTCGGCGACACCATTGAACATGGCCCCGTCAACGCCACCGGCACGCATATCGGCAATGGTGCGGTCCTCGAACGTGCCACCCAGAAGCTTGTAAATCCTGATCTTGAGGCTAAGGTTCTCGGCACTTTTCAAAAATGTGCGTCCGGGGTGGGCGTGGCTGTCCACAATCGGGTTGGCCGCCATAAAGGCGCGCGCGGCGGCCAGTTCATCGTCGCTCAGCGAAAAACCAACGCCGGGCGGGGTCGGGTGCAGAATAGGCCGCAGTCCGAACCAGTAACCCGCTGCCCCCAGCCCCACCAATGCACCACCGCCAATCAACATTTTTCGTCTCGTCGCCATTTTCCGTCCCCGTTGTTTTTTGTGTATCCGGTTAAGCCGCTTTCATCATTTCCCGGCTGTCACAGCATGGCACATCCGGCGTTCGCCTTTCAAGAACCGCGTGGCAGCGTTCCGTAACGGCATCGTCGGGGCAACACCCGCGCCCGTTTGTTCTGCGGCCAGACAACCGGCGGGCCGGTTTCTGGCGAGGAACCGCCAAACCCTGTCGCATTGAACAAACCTTGCCCCGACGCGACCTGCTTTATACTGTGGTCACAACCACGGAGCCACGCCATGTCCGA
Source organism: uncultured Rhodobacterales bacterium (assembly GCA_964506345.1). Classification (GTDB taxonomy): domain Bacteria; phylum Pseudomonadota; class Alphaproteobacteria; order Rhodobacterales; family Rhodobacteraceae; genus NORP23. The sequence continues at coordinate 940 of CAZDLV010000225.1, forward strand.
CACCACCTTCACCCTCGACGGCCAGACCGTCACCGCCCGCGACGGCGAAACCATCTGGCAGGTCGCCAAACGCCTCGGCACCCGCATCCCGCACCTGTGCCACGCGGACCAGCCCGGCTATCGCAGCGACGGCAATTGCCGCGCCTGCATGGTGGAAATCGAGGGAGAGCGCACCCTCGCCGCCGCCTGCATCCGCCAACCAACCGAAGGCATGGTGGTCAAATCCGAATCAGAGCGCGCCGAAAACTCCCGCAAAATGGTGATGGAACTGCTGCTCGCCGACCAGCCGCCGCGCGATTCCGCCCACGACGCCAACTCGCACTTCTGGAACATGGCCGACGCACAAGGCATTACCGACAGCCGCTTCCCCCCCCGCGAAACCGTGCCGCTGCTCGATTCCAGCCACGTTGCCATGCGGGTCAATCTGGATGCCTGCATCCACTGCAACCTGTGTGTGCGCGCCTGTCGCGAGGTGCAGGTCAACGACGTCATCGGCATGGCACGGCGTGGTGCCGACGCCAAAATCGTCTTCGATTTCGACGACCCGATGGGCGCCTCCACCTGTGTTGCCTGCGGCGAATGCGTGCAGGCCTGCCCGACCGGCGCCCTGCTGCCCGCCACCGCCGCCAACAACCGAGATTTCGACCGCGAGGTGCAATCCGTCTGCCCCTATTGCGGCGTCGGCTGCCAGATCACCTTCAAGATAAAGGACGACAAAATCGCATGGGTCGAGGGTGCCGACGGTCCCGCCAACGAACAACGGCTCTGCGTCAAGGGCCGCTTCGGCTTCGACTACATCACCCACCCGCACCGCCTGACCAAACCGCTGATCCGGCGCGACGATGCCCCCGCCAAGGGCCTGAACGTCGACCCCGCCAACCCGCTCACCCACTTCCGCGAGGCGACGTGGGACGAGGCCCTCGACGCCGCCGCCAACGGCCTCGCCCGCCTGCGCGACAGCAAGGGCGGCAACAGCATCGCCGGTTTCGGCTCGGCCAAATGCTCGAATGAAGAGGCCTACCTCTTCCAGAAACTGATCCGCACGGGCTTTGGCCACAACAACGTCGATCACTGCACGCGGCTCTGCCATGCCTCCTCGGTCGCCGCCCTGATGGAGAACATCGGCTCCGGCGCGGTCACCGCCACCTTCAACGAGATCGAGAACGCCGACTGCGCCATCGTCATCGGCTCCAACACCGTAGAAAACCACCCCGTCGCCGCCACCTATTTCAAACAGTTCGCCAAACGCGGCGGCAAGCTGATCGTCATCGACCCGCGCGGCGTCGGCCTCGCCCGCCACGCCAGCCACCTGCTGCAATTCCGCCCCGGCACGGACGTCGCCCTGCTCAACGCCATCATGCACGTGATCGTCGCCGAACGCCTGTATGACGAAGCCTACATCGAACAATTCACCGAGGGGTGGGAGGCCCTGAAAACCCACCTGAACGCCTTCCCGCCCGACACCATGGCAGACCACTGCGGCATCGACGCCGAAACCATCCGCGAGGTCGCCCGCACCTTCGCCCGCGCCGGATCCGGCATGATCTTCTGGGGCATGGGCGTCTCGCAACACATCCACGGCACCGACAACGCCCGCTGCCTGATCTCGCTGGCGCTGATGACCGGCCACGTCGGCCGCCCCGGCACCGGCCTGCATCCGCTGCGCGGGCAAAACAACGTGCAGGGCGCCTCGGACGCCGGCCTGATCCCGATGTTCCTGCCCGACTATCAAAGCGTTGCCGACGATACCGTGCGCGCCCGTTTCGCCGACCTGTGGAACGGCGCGGCCATCAACCCCGAACCGGGCCTGACCGTAGTGGAAATCATGGACGCCATCCACGCGGGCGACATCAACGGCATGTATATCCTCGGCGAGAACCCCGCCATGTCCGACCCCGACGTGGAACACGCCCGCGCCGCACTGGCCAAACTGGACCATCTGGTGGTGCAGGACATCTTCCTGACCGAAACCGCCAATTACGCCGACGTCATCCTGCCCGCCACCGCATGGGCGGAAAAAACCGGCACCGCCACCAACACCAACCGTCAGGTGCAGATGGGCCGCCCCGCCGTGCCGCCACCGGGCGAGGCGCGCGCCGACTGGGCCATCACCACCGCGCTGGCCAACCGCCTCGGTCTGGACTGGTCCTATACCCACCCGCGCGAGGTTTTCGCCGAAATGACCCGCTGCATGAAATCGCTCGACAACATCACGTGGGAGCGGCTGGAACGCGAAACCGTCACCTACCCCAGCCTCTCGCCCACCGATCCCGGTCAGGCGATTGTCTTTGCCGACGGCTTCCCGCGCCCCGACAAACGCGCCCGCTTCACCCCCGCCAGCATCTCGCCGCCGGACGAGCTGCCGGACCGCACCTACCCGTTCATCCTGATCACCGGCCGGCAACTGGAACACTGGCACACCGGCTCCATGACACGGCGCGCGCATGTGCTGGACACGGTAGAGCCGGAGGCAAACTGCTCCCTCCACCCCCGCACCCTGCGCAAGATGGGGCTATCGGCCGGCGATCGCGTCCGCATCACGACCCGACGCGGCGAGATCGAGGTGATGGCCCGCGCCGACCGCGCCGTCTCCGAAAACACGGTTTTCGTCCCCTTCGCCTATGTCGAGGCCGCCGCCAACACCCTGACCAATCCGGCGCTGGACCCGTTCGGAAAAATACCGGAGTTCAAATTCTCGGCGGCAAAGGTGGAGCCGGCCTAACCTGCCTCGCAGCGCCTTATTCGTTCCTGCCCGACGGACACGTCGGGCAGCGCCCGACCGCACCCACCCCCGGCCGGTCGCTGCCCTCGGCATATGCCTTTTGCGTTGCGGACTTTATCTAGGGTCAGGACCCATTAATCCGGCGCGCGCAGCGTCATCGGCGCGAAATA
>CAZDLV010000226.1:0-3800 GCA_964506345.1 uncultured Rhodobacterales bacterium
AATGGGTATAAACAAGGAATTTATGTTTTTAGCTTAGCTTTCAATATATTATATGGACAAATACACTTCAAACAATGTAAGAAAAATTTTAAATATGCTGATAGCACCTTCAGTGTCTCTTATGATGCGGCTAAATTTTACAAAGAAGGCTGTTATATTAACGTTTATCGTATTTCTTGCTATTACTGCTGTTACCATTCCTTTATTTAATTATCTTTACGAAGACATTGAGATAGCACAGCAAGAGTTGAAAGGATTAGCACTTTATCCTGATTTATTTAAACTTGTACAGTTACTACAAAAACATAGAGGCGCTTCAGCAGGAGTCCTTGGTGGCGCTCACGACTTATCAACTCAGCGTAAAATATTACAACAAGAGGTCACTAATACCGCTGAGATTGTAAAAGCTAAGTTACCTACTGACATTTTAAATAGTGAAGCATGGAATGAAATAGCCTCTGACTGGAATACCATTATTGAGGATGGAATGACTTGGTCTGTGGAAACTAATTTTGACAAACATACCTTGCTGATACAGGTAACTCAAAAACTCATTAACAACCTGAGTGATAAATATAATCTAACAAATCCTCCCCATCTTGCAATGTATTACCTCATCAACACTGCCTTATATCAATTGAGTCCTGCCCAAGAATATTTTGGGCAGGTACGTGCATTTGGTACAGGTATTTTGGCTAAAAAGTTCGCATCGAAAGCACAACAAATAAAAGTGAGTGCACTTATTAGTCAAGCCCAAAATGCAATAAAAATACTGGACAATAATCTGGATAAAGCAGGGAGCTATAACCCTAATATCAAATTGATACTTTCCGATACAACTAAAAAGATCAATGATAAAACGCAACGTGTTCTTAGCTTGTTCGAATCAAGCATTTATAGTGAAAAATATACGCTTTCACCCAAGAACTTTTTTAATTTAATGTCGAAAATAATTGATGGTAGCTATGTCGTTCTATACGAAATAATAATACCAACAACGAAGCGTTTAATTGTAAACCATCTCGCCCAAGCTGAACATTTACTTTGAACCAGTAGTGCAATCCTAGTTCTTATGTTTTTGCTATTGTTATATTTTTTTATCGGGATCTACATAGCAACAAGTAGAAGTATGATGTTTATCACCAATTCTACAACGGCATTCTCAACAGGTGATCTTAATCAGAGAATTCAGTTTAAATTTAGTAATGAGTTTATTCCTATAGTCAAAGCCTTTAATATAATGGCTGATAATTTAGCTAACTTAATACATGTGGAGAAACAAGGAACAGAACGAATAAAAGCGATTGCCAACTCGTCACAAGATGCGCTTATTCAGATGGACTCCCATGGAAAAATAATAGGTTGGAATAAAAAGGCAGAATCACTATTTGGTTGGTCTTCTAACAAGGTCATTGGTCAGCCCTTACATGATTACATTATCCCTATCCGCTACCGAGAACGACATATTAATGGCTTGAAACATTTTTTAAAAACGGGGGCTGGCCCTGCTCTTGATACGATAATTGAAATTGAAGCTTTGCATGCCGATGGCCATGAGTTCCCCATTGAATTAACCATTTCTCCAATCAAAATAGAGGCAGGTTATGAATTTAATGCATTTATTCGTGATATCTCTAAACGTAAAAGTACAGAAGATCGTGCTAAATTATCATCACTTGTATTTAAAGAGGCCCACGAAGGTATCATTATTACCGATCCATCCGGTAAGATTATTGATGCTAATCCTTCCGTTAGCTTGTTATCTGGATATACCCGAGAAGATATTATAGGCAACAAACCTAATATGTTTAGTTCAGGAAAGCATTCTCCAAAATTTTATGCTGACATGTGGCAAAGAATTAAAGAAACGGGTCACTGGCAAGGAGAAGTTTGGAATCGCAAAAAAGATGGTGAGCTCTATGCTGAACTACTGAATATTTCCTCTATTGTTGATGATAATGGCCATGTTTTACATTATGTAGGGATCTTTTCAGATATAACTGAAAACAAAAGACAGCAAGAAAAGCTTCAACAATTAGCACACTATGATGCTCTCACTCAACTACCAAATCGGACTTTATTTATAGACCGATTTAAACAAGCCACTGCTTACAATAAACGGACATCCACACAACTTGCCATCTGCTTCCTCGATTTGGATAATTTTAAGCCTATTAATGATAATTATGGCCATGAGGTGGGCGATGAATTACTCATTGAAGTTTCTAAACGAATACAAGCCACTATTAGAGAAGAAGACACGGCTTCACGGCAAGGCGGCGATGAATTTGCTCTATTACTTGTTGGCATACAAACACTGGAGCAGTGTGAGCAAATAATGGGAAGACTTCACGAATATCTCGCTCAACCCTATCTAATAAATAATCACGTCATTGTTATCGGTGCATCAAGTGGCTTTACCCTCTATCCAACAGATAATGCTGATTTAGATACGCTGATAAGACATGCAGATCAAGCTATGTACCACGCTAAATTAGCAGGAAAGAATCGGTTTCATCTTTTTAATGCTCAGCAAGATAAAGAGGTCATTCAGAAAATAGATCGTTTGAATGAAATTGAGTACGCATTAAAAAATAATCAATTGTGTATGTATTATCAACCCAAAGTAAACATGAAAACAGGCAAGGTATTTGGCGCTGAAGCACTTATTCGTTGGCAACATCCAGAAAAAGGATTAATCCCTCCCTTTGAGTTTTTACCTATTTTAGAGGGAACGGAACTAGAAATCACACTGGGAAACTGGGTTATAAAGCAAGCCGTAATGCAACTTAATTTGTGGCAACAGCAAAATATTGAACTTGAAGTGAGTATTAATGTGTCATCACACCATCTTCGATCAGATCTTTTCTTTACCGTTATTCAAGAGTCACTCGCATTGTACCCTGATGTTGATTCACAGCATTTACAATTAGAAATATTAGAAAGTAGTGCTTTAGGTGATATTACAGCCATTAGTCAGCTTATTGAAATATGTCAAGATGAATTAGGTGTACGTGTTGCTTTAGATGATTTTGGTACAGGATACTCATCACTTACCCACATGAGAAACTTGCCTGCACAAACAATTAAGATCGATCAAAGTTTTGTTAGAGACATCCTAGAAGATCCCAATGATTATTCAATTATAGACGGCATTATAGGTTTAGCTGAATCATTTAACCGAGAGGTGATAGCCGAAGGGGTTGAGTCAACAGGACATGGACTCATGTTACAACTGATGGGCTGTGATAATGCTCAAGGATATGGTATTGCACGTCCAATGCCTGCTGATGAAATAGTAACTTGGTTGGCAGCGTATACTCCTAATCAACAATGGTTAACACGTGGGCAGAAAAATATCACACCAAGAGATAGACATAGTCAGCTATTAAAACTAACTATTGACTATTGGTATAGCGATATTAAGAACACCCTCTCTTTTGTCAATATACAAGAAAGCCTCAACCCAATTGAGACTATAACTAAGTCGCATATTCACTCATGGATTAAACGAGTCAGAAAAGAAAGTCTATTTTCTGATGAATGGTTAGACGTATTAAAACAAAAGCATGAAACAATGATATCGATTGGAAATGATCTTCTTGATAAGCATCAATATAAAAATATTGACCCTACAACCCAAGAGATAGATCATCTAGATATAGCTTATAACGCTATCATTACGCATTTAACACAGTATTAAAATAGGCTTATGCCCACGTAGATTATGATTATTCGAGGGAGTCTAGGGTCTGTTGATCTTTCATAGCCGCCTCTGTTGTGACTGAAAATGCACCAAT
>CAZDLV010000227.1:0-3712 GCA_964506345.1 uncultured Rhodobacterales bacterium
CCGATCTAAATGAACGAAATAAAGACGTGTCCAAATACGCTTTCATCACTCTGCACAAACCCTGCAACGCGGTTTTTTCCGGCCCGTTGAAAACCACTTCACCCGTCAAGGTCTGGAAATCGAAATCCAGAAACAGCAACCGGTCGGCACGGGTGGCAACATATCTGAACGCCGGCCCACGTCCCGTGCTTGTTGCCTTGATCTGAACGGTGATTCCGTCAGGAGCCACACCGTCGACTCCTTCGCTGTTCCGGCGCGACAGATCCAGCCCGAACAGATCGGCGGCTATCGCCTCGCCGATATCGCCCACAAGATTCCCGTCGAACGTAAACCGCAAGTCCTGTCGGCCAAACCGCTTGCGCAACCTGTCCCGCGCAACAACCAGTTGCGCGATTTCTTCCGGCAGCCGGAACCTCACAACATCGCCGGCACCACCTGATCCGGCGGTCTGTGTCCGTCGGCGAAGGTCTTGATGTTGATAATCACCTTCTCGCCCATCTCGATCCGGCCCTCCACCGTGGCCGATCCCATGTGCGGCAGCAGCAGCACGTTATCCAGCCCCTTCAGGCGCGGATTGATGTCGTTACCATGTTCAAAAACATCCAGCCCCGCTCCGGCCAGCTCGCCGGCGCGCAACATGCGGGTCAGGGCGTTTTCGTCGATAATCTCGCCCCGCGCCGTGTTGATGATATAGGCCGTCGGCTTCATCAGTTTCAGCCGCCGCGCGTTCAGCAAATGGAACGTCCCCGGTGTGTGCGGGCAGTGGACCGACAGAATATCCACCCGCGCCAGCATCTGGTCGAGGCTCTCCCAATATGTCGCCGCCAACGCCGCCTCGGTATCCGCATGCAAACGGTGGCGGTTGTGGTAATGCACCTGCAAACCGAAGGCCTGCGCGCGCATCGCCACGGCCTGACCGATCCGCCCCATGCCCAGAATACCCAGCCGCTTGCCACCGATCCGCCGTCCCATCAGCGCGGTCGGTGACCATCCGGCCCAATCGCCGCGCTGCATCAGGATATTCCCCTCGCGCAAACGACGCGGCACCGACAGGATCATCGCCATTGTCATATCCGCCGTATCGTCAGTCAGAACCCCGGGGGTGTTCGACACCATAATCCCCCGCTGCAAGGCCGTCTGCACATCGATATGATCAAATCCCGCGCCATAATTCGCAATCAGCCGCAGGTTTCCGCCCGCTTGCGCCAGCATCTTGTGGTCAATCGCATCCCCCAGTGTCGGCACCAGAACATCGGCCCGCTTCATCGCATCCGCCAGCGCCGCCGGATCCATTTTGTCATCGGATCCGTGCAACTCGACATCGAACAATTCCCGCATACGGGTCTCGACCGGCTCGGGCAGGCGGCGGGTTACAACGACTTTCAGGGGTTTGCTGGCCATTTCGTTTTTGTCCTCGACTTGAAAACTTTATGGTAACATGCCAGCAAAGGGACTGCGGGGAAACGGAAAAATACAATTTCCGGCGAACGCGGTATTACAGGCTAGGAATTCGTACAGATGCGTATCTGGATATTCGGCATTATTGCCGCCGCCACCTTGCTGGGCGCGGCGGCCACCGCACAACAAGCCACCACCCTCGGGCCGGTCACCAACCTGCCATTGCCGCGATTCGTCAGCCTCAAGGTCGATAACGGCAACGTCCGGCGCGGGCCGAGCGAGGCACAGCGGATCGACTGGATCCTGACCCGCAAAGGCACGCCCCTGCTGGTCACGGCGGAATTCGAACACTGGCGCCGCGTTCAGGACGAAGACGGCGCCGGCGGCTGGATTCATTACGCCTTGCTTAGCGGCCACCGCACCGTCGTTATCCGCGCCGGGCGCACAACCCTGCGCGAAACCCCCGCAGATTCGGCCGCCGTTGTTGCGCTCGCGGAAAAGGGCGTCATTGCCTCGCTCGGGTCCTGCACCCTGGACTGGTGCGATATCGAGGCCGACAAAATATCCGGCTGGGTCCGGAAAACCGACATCTGGGGGGTGGGCGCGTCCGAAATACGCGAATAACCGCCGCCACACCGATATTTCCGCATGATCATTGCCCGCCAAGGACGAGGGCGCTATCATTGCATTCGTAACATTGGCAGGAGTCTTTAAGATATGAATAAGCTTGGCATCACAACCACCGCAATAGCACTTTTGGGAAGCACGACTTTCGCGCTCGCACAAAACCAGCTGGAAACCGTCCTGGATCTGGCTGTTCGCGGCATGATCGACAATGGCGCAACCGTCACCTATGACGACCGGATCACCGGCGGCGACGGCAGTGTCGAATATAAAAACATTGTTATTATCAACCCCGACAGCAGCGTCACCCTGAAAACCGACTGGATCAAGGGCGTACCGTCGGCAGCCGATCCGTCAACCGTCACCTTTACCACCGCCGACAAGGTTTCCGTGTCCGGCACCGACAAAGGTATGGATTACAGCTTCGACCTTGTCACCTCGGGCATGGAATTCACAACCAACGCCTTGCTGCGCGAGGCCATGAGCACCGCACCCGTCGCCGTGAATTTCAAAGCCGATTCTTTCCGCATCAAAGGCGGCAACCCCGACAGCCCGCTGTTGCGCAAACTTCTCGCCGACTTCGGCAGCGTAAAATTCAACATGGTTGCATCCGATACCGACAAACACACCGAAGGCAGTCTGGATCTGTCGAAATTCGATATGGCGTACGACTTCACCGCAAGCGGCCAGACACAATCCGGGCAACAGTCCAGCGGCCCCGCTTCGGTTGTTTTCAATCTGGATATCCCGCAGGGCCAGCAAGACATCATGGGATTCATCGACGGGTCGAAATCCGCATCGCTGACAGTCACGGGCGGCAAATCGACGTTTGACACCAGCGTGGACGATGGCAAAGGCGTCGCCTTCCAGATGGCCGGCGTTTCCGATCCCTCAAGCTTCGTTTTGCAGGTGGTTGACGGCATCCTGACCTACGATTTGCAGGCCGGCGCGGTACAAATGACCGTCACACCGGGTGGCGGTATGCCGATCCCGCCGGTTGATCTGGGCCTCAGCCAGCTCGGTATGAAAATCGTGCTGCCGATAGGCGCCATGGACGCACCGGCAAAAGCCAACGTAAACCTGCTGCTGTCCGACCTGTCGGTCGGCGAGGGTCTGTGGTCGATGATCGACCCCGGCAAAACCATCCCGCGTGATCCGGCACAAATCAACATCGACCTCGAAGCCATGATCCAGACCGATCCGGCCGTCGCCGCCGCCGGTGGCGACCCGATGCAACTGGCGAAAATCTTCAGCCTCGACATCAACCGGTTCCTGTTGTCGGTCGGCGGCGCCAAAGCCGAAGCAGGCGGGGCGTTGACGTTCAACAATGACGGCCCGGTCCCGATGCCGCTTGGCAAAATCAATATCGAGGTGAACGGCATTACAGGTCTGGCCAACAAACTCGTCGCTCTCGGTCTGCTTGACCAGATGCAATCCGGCATGGCGCTGGGTATCATGATGGCCTTCGGCAAACCGGGCGACAATCCCGACCAGTTCCTGTCGGAAATCACCTTTACCGACAGCGGTATTCTGGCAAACGGCCAGCCGATCCAGTAAGCCGGTTACAAACAGACAAAAGGCCCGTTGCATATCGCAGCGGGCCTTTTTCGTTAGGGCGGGGTTTACGGGTCACCGCCCTAATAACGCAGGTGCGCCAAAACCCCGTAATGGTCGCTTGGCATCACACCGT
>CAZDLV010000228.1:0-3688 GCA_964506345.1 uncultured Rhodobacterales bacterium
GACGTTTCGTCATTTTGTCTCAGCCAATCTCTTCCGCGCGCGAAACGCCGCGGTGTTTGACTGTAAGCTATAGGTGAAAGCCCCCCGACGCAAGGTCGGGGGTATCGGATCAGGCCACGTCGCTGGCGGCCACGCCCACGCCGACGCTCTCGAAGCCCAGCGCGCGGCAGATATTATAGACCAGATCGGGGTTGTTGAGCGTATAGAAATGCAGGTGATCCACGCCATTGGCCTGCAGGTCGTCGCATTGCTCGGCACAGATTGCCGTCGCCAGCGTGTCGGCGTCATCCCCCGCATTGCCGAAGGCCTGGTGCATCCAGTCCGGCACGCTGGCATGGCAGCGTTTGGCGAAATTCACCATCTTGGAGAAATTCTCCACCGGCAGGATCCCCGGAATGACCGGCGCGTCGATTCCCGCCGCCGCCGCCGCATCGCGGAAACGGTAGAAGTCGTCGTTGTCGAAGAAAAACTGCGTGATGGCGCTGCTGGCCCCCGCGTCGATCTTGCGTTTCAGGTTCTCGATATCCGCCTTCATGTCGGGCGAATCCGGGTGTTTCTCGGGATAGGCCGCCACGGAAATCTCGAAATCGCCGACCTCGCGCAATCCGGCAACCAGTTCCGCCGCATTGGCAAAACCGCCCGGATGCGGGGCAAAGAATTCCTGCCCCTTGGGCGCGTCCCCGCGCAGGGCCACAATCCGCCGCACGCCGTTTTTGGCATAGCTGCGCGCCACGTCCAGCGTTTCCTCGCGCGTGGCGCCCACCACCGTCAGGTGGCCGGCGACGTTCAGGCGGGCGCGCTCGCGGATGGTCTTGATGGCGGAAACCGTGCGCTCGCGCGTGGTGCCGCCGGCGCCGTAGGTCACCGAGACATACTTCGGGCCAAGCGGCGCCAAACGCTCGACAGACCGCCAGAGGCGCGCCGTTGCATCCGCATTATGTGGGGGAAAAAATTCGAAAGACAGACTCGTGGTCTGTTTGTGTTCATGTGTCATGTGCGTCGGTCCATACCGTCAATGAGTTTTGCAGTCCCGTTTATATACAGGAAAATACCGACCGATCAAAGCCAAAAAACGACACAGGCGGAATTCCCCCTTGGCAGCACCCCGTCAAAGCCCATATGCAAAGGGCAAAACCACAAGGGGAACACCATGGCACAGGTCACTATCGTTTACTGGCGGGATATTCCGGCACAGGTCATCGTCGGCAAGGGGCGGCGCGCACACAAGGTGCAACTGCCGGAGCGATTCGAACAGGCCATCGACCGCGCCGCGATGAAATCCGGCGCGGCGGAATCCGGCGACTATCTGGCCGAATGGCGAAAAGCGACGCCGTATTCTGTCGATGGTGACGACAAAGAGGTCGCAAATGCCGAAGCCGCCCGTCTGGAGGCCGAATACGATCGGGACAGGATCAAGGCCCTGATCGACAATAACGGCCGGGCCTGATCGCCCCCAGTCAAAGGCGAAACGGATGACCATTTTGAAATTCGGCAAAAAGAAACCGGCCCCGCAGGACAGCTCCATCGCGGGGTTCATCGACGGCTATTCCATCGAGGTGATGCCGCGCACCGCCGCGAAAATCCCCGATTTCCGCGCCATCCTGCCCGCAGGCACCCGCGTCTATATCGCCCATATCGACGGCACCCCGTTCGACGAGATGCTGGCGACCGCCCGCCGTCTGCGCGCCGAGGGTTTCGCCGTCATGCCCCACCTGCCCGCGCGCATCATCAAGGACCGCGCGACGCTGGACGACCGGCTGCGCCGCTACGCCGACCTCGGCATAGACCAGGCGCTGTTGCTGGCCGGCGGGCTGGACAGGCCGCAGGGGGATTTTGCCGATTCCATGCAATTGCTGGAAACCGGCCTGCTGGACAAACACGGCTTCACCCGCCTGCATGTCGCCGGCCACCCCGAGGGCAACCGCGACATCGACCCCGACGGCTCCGACCGCGCGGTGATGCAGGCGCTGGAATGGAAAAACGCCTTTGCCGAACGCACCGGCGCCGATATGGCCATCGTCACGCAATTCGTGTTCGAGGCCGATCCGGTCATCGCCTGGACCCGCCGCCTGAAGGCCGAGAACATCGCCCTGCCCGTCCACATCGGCATCGCCGGACCGGCCAAGCTGCAAACCATGATCCGCTTCGCCATGATGTGCGGCGTCGGCCCCTCGGTCCGCGTCCTGACCCGTCGCGCCAAGGACCTGAGCAAGCTGATGCTGCCCTTCGAGCCGACCGCAATTCTGGCCGACCTTGCGCGGCACAAAGCCGCCAATCCGGATTTTCCGATTGAACAGGTCCACTTTTTCCCGCTAGGTGGCATCTCCAGGACCGCCGGATACACGGCGCAGCATTTACATTCCGGCCGCACCGCGGCCCGGGCATAGAGGATAGCCACATGACCCGCACCATCGTTGAATCGAAATCCAGAACCGCCATCATCGGCTTTGACCAGCCCTTCTGCGTTATCGGCGAACGCATCAACCCCACGGGGCGCAAGAAGCTCGCCGCCGAACTGGAGGCGGGCGATTTCTCCACCGTCGAGGCCGACGCGCTGGCGCAGGTGGCGGCGGGGGCGACCATGCTCGATATCAACGCCGGTGTGGTCTACAACTCCAACCCCAACCCGAACGAGACCGAACCGCCGCTGATGCAGGAAGTCATCCGCCGCGTGCAGGCGCTGGTCGATATTCCGCTGTGCATCGATTCATCCGTCCCCGGCGCGCTGGAGGCCGGACTGGAGGTCTGCCACGGCCGCCCGCTGCTGAACTCGGTGACCGGCGAGGAGGAAAAGCTGGAGGTCATCCTGCCGCTGGTGAAAAAATACAACGTGCCGGTGGTGGCGATCTCCAACGACGACACGGGCATTTCCGAGGACCCCGAGGTCCGCTTTGCCGTCGCCAAGAAGATCGTCGAGCGCGCCGCCGACTACGGCATCCCCGCGCATGACATCGTGGTCGATCCGCTGGTGATGCCGATCGGCGCCATGGCAACGGCAGGGTTGCAGGTGTTCGAACTGGTGCGGCGTCTGCGCACCGAACTGGGCGTGAACACCACTTGCGGGGCCTCCAACATCAGCTTCGGCCTGCCGAACCGCCACGGGGTCAACGCGGCGTTCCTGCCGATGGCGATTGCCTCGGGCATGACCTCGGCGATCATGAACCCGACGCACGAGCTGGAAATGGTCGCCATCCGTGCTGCCAACCTGCTGACCAACAACGACCCGCATGGCGGAGCGTGGATTCAGGCCAACAAGCCGAAACTGGCCGAAGGCGAGGTCGAGGCCGGCGCCCGCGGCGCCCGCGGCACCCGTGGCCGTCGCCGCCGTCGCGGATAGTTTCCGGACAACGTATCGCAAAGCGCCTCCGGTTTTCCGGGGGCGTTTTTTTGTGACGGGACAAAACCACTAAACCGGTTTAGTGGAACACATTACCTCAAATTTTCCAACCGGTTAACCCGGCCGGACCGCCCCCTTTCCACTTCCACTAAACCGGTTTAGTGGAAGTGGAACGCTTGACACTCCCTTGCCCGCGGCCCACCCTCGCGCCATGAACAAACTGCTCTGCCAGCTCGACGCCATTGTCCCCTTTGCCCCGATCCTGCGCCGTGCTGTCCATGTCGGCACCGGCGGCCTCTGGTCTGCCATTCTGCTGCGTGCCCTGCCGCTGACCGGGCTTTTCCTGTGGAT
>CAZDLV010000229.1:0-3644 GCA_964506345.1 uncultured Rhodobacterales bacterium
AATCCGGATAACCCGAAGGGCGCGGATATCGCTTCATTTCAGCGGCCCGCGCCGCCTGCCAATAGAACCGCTATTGACGACGCGTCGCAAACCGCTGATATTTCGCGATATTCACGCTGGCGGCGCGGGGTTTACGGGTCACCGCCCTAAGGATTGCCCCGCAGCCGGATCATTGCCAGACTGACGGCGAACAACAACGGGGGCAGATATGCTGGAATTTTCGGGAAAAACCGCCATCGTAACCGGTGCCAGTCGCGGCATTGGCGCGGCGACGGCGGTTGAACTGGCAAAGCGCGGCGCCTCGGTCGTACTTGCTGCACGCTCGGCAGACCAGATTGCGGATCTGGCAGCAGGGATCAACCGGTTTGGCGGCACGGCCATCACCAGCGTTTGCGACGTTGCCAGCTATGACGCCGTCGCCGCAACGGTCGAGGAATGTCTGGACCACTTCGGCGGGCTCGATATTCTGGTCGGAAACGCCGGCGTCATAGACCCGATCGGCCCGCTGGCGACCTCCAACCCGGACAGTTGGGCGCGCGCGGCCGACATCAATTTCAAAGGCATCTATCACGGTTTGCGTGCGGTGCTGCCGGTCATGCTGGAACAGCGCGGCGGGACCATTGTGAACATCAGTTCGGGTGCAGCCCATGCCCCGCTTGAAGGCTGGAGCCATTATTGCGCGGCCAAGGCCGGGGCGGCCATGCTGACCCGTAGCGCCCATCTGGAAGCGGGCGAGGCGGGGGTGCGGGTGTTCGGCCTTAGCCCGGGAACGGTTGCCACCTATATGCAGGTCGCAATCAGGGCCTCGGGCGTTAATCCGGTTAGCCAGCTCGATCCGTCGGTGCATGTTCCGCCGGAGTGGCCGGCGAAAGCGGTTGCGTGGCTTTGCACCGGGGACGCAGACGAGTTTCTCGGTCAGGAAATCTCGTTAAAGGACGAGGGCATTCGTGCGCGGATCGGACTGGGTTAACCGATAACACCGGGGTTTTCGCCGATCTGCCCGCGGTGCAGCAGGTAATGATCCAGCAATACGCAGGCCATCATCGCCTCGCCCACCGGCACGGCGCGGATGCCAACGCAGGGATCGTGGCGGCCTTTGGTGACGATCTCGGTATTCCCGCCGGATCTGGTGATAGTCTTGCGCGGCGTCAGGATCGAGGAGGTCGGCTTTACCGCGAAACGGCTGACGATATCCTGCCCTGTCGAGATGCCGCCAAGGATACCGCCGGCGTGGTTGCTGGAAAACTCCGGCCCGTCCGGTCCCATGGTGATTTCGTCGGCGTTTTCCTCGCCGGTCAGGGTTGCGGCCTCCATGCCTGCGCCGATTTCCACCGCCTTGACGGCATTGATCGACATCATGGCAGCGGCGATATCGGTGTCCAGTTTCGCATAGACCGGCGCGCCGAGACCGGCGGGCAGGCCAGAGGCGATCACCTCGACCACCGCGCCGACGGAGCTGCCGGATTTGCGCAGTTGTGACAGGTAACCATCCCATTTTTCTGCCGCTTCGGCGTCCGGTGTCCAGAACGGGTTGGCGGCGATTTGCGCCATGTCCATATTGGCGCGGTCAATTTTGTGCGGCCCCATCTGCACCATGTAGCCGGTGATTTCCAGCTCCGGCAGGAGGGTTGCCAGCGCCGCGCGGGCTACGCCGCCCGCCGCCACACGGGCCGCCGTTTCGCGGGCCGAGGAACGACCGCCACCGCGATAGTCGCGGTTGCCGTATTTCTGGAAATAGGTGATGTCGGCATGGCCGGGGCGGAATTTTTCGGCAATATCGCCGTAGTCTTTCGACCGCTGGTCCGTGTTGCGGATCAGCAACTGGATCGGGGTGCCCGTGGTGCGGCCCTCGAACACGCCGGACAGGATCTCGACCTGATCGGCCTCCTGCCGCTGGGTGGTGAACTTGTTCTGGCCCGGTTTGCGCTTGTCGAGCCAGACCTGCAACATCGCTGCGTCCAGTGGAATGTTCGGCGGGCAACCGTCCACGACGGCACCGAGCGCGGGACCGTGGCTCTCGCCCCATGTGGTGACGCGGAACAGGTGGCCGAATGAATTCATGGACATGGCGTTAACTCCTTTGGCCGATCAATACCGCAAGCAGGGGGGCGGAAAAACCCCTTTTCGGGATTGGCTTGCAATTCCGCCACATTTGTCTAGTCTCGGCGCTGCCTCGGGGAGCCTGAAAGGGCTGAGACGCACAACGCGGACCCGTTGAACCTGAACCGGATCATGCCGGCGTAGGAAAGGTGCGAGCGGATATTCCGCCCCTCCGACTACGTCGCAGTAAATGGAGGACATTATGAAACGATCCCTTCTGACTGCGGCCCTTGTTTCCCTTGCGGGGATAGCATCGGCTGAAACACCTGTATTGACTGTCTACACCTATGACAGTTTTGTCGCCGACTGGGGCCCGGGCCCCGCTATCGAGGCAGCGTTCGAAAAAACCTGCGCGTGTGATTTGCAGTTCGTCGGCGCGGGCGACGGTGCCGCCTTGCTATCGCGCTTGCGGCTGGAGGGTGCGCGCAGCGATGCCGATGTGGTGCTGGGGCTGGACACCAGCCTGATGGCCACGGCCAAAGCAACCGGCCTGTTTGCCCGGAACGGCGGCGTGCCGACCGGTCTGGACTTGCCGATTACCTGGACAGATGACACGTTTTTGCCGTTTGACTGGGGGTATTTCGCCTTTGTTTATGACAAGACCAAGTTGAAAAACCCGCCGACCAGCTTTGCCGCGTTGCTGGACAGCGGCGCCAGTATTGTTATCGAGGATCCGCGCAGTTCCACCCCCGGTCTGGGGCTTTTGTTGTGGGTCAAACAGGTCTTTGGTGATCAGGCCGAAGGCTACTGGCAAGCGTTGGCACCGCAGATCGTAACCGTTACCAAGGGTTGGTCCGAGGCCTATGGAATGTTTCTTCAGGGCGAGGCGGATATGGTGCTGAGCTATACGACCTCGCCGGCCTATCATTTGATTGCCGAAGGCGACGACACCAAAGCCGCCGCGCGTTTCGACGAGGGGCAATACTTGCAGGTCGAGGTTGCGGCAAAGCTGGCGAACACCGATCAGCCGGCGCTGGCGGACAAGTTCCTTGCCTTTATGCTGACCGATGCGTTCCAGTCGCTTATTCCGACGAATAACTGGATGTATCCGGCCCGCACACCGGCCGCCGGTTTGCCGGACGGGTTTGACACGCTGGTCACGCCGACAAAATCTGTGCTGGTTCCCGTTTACGCGGTTCCGGCGGTTCGCACACAAGCGCTAGACGAATGGCTGTCCGCGTTAAGCCGCTGAATTTTGCCGGTCCGGCGGCACTGGGTTTTGTGTTGCTGGTGGTTCTTGGCCCTCTGCTGGCGCTGGCTGCGCAGGCAGAGGGTTCGGTTGGCTTGTCGCGTTCGGACCTGTCGGCCATCCGGTTTACCATTTTTCAGGCGGTTCTGTCCGCAGTTATCAGTATTGCACTGGCCATTCCGACCGCGCGCGCGCTGGCACGGCGGCAGTTCTATGGACGCCGCGCATTGCTGACGTTGCTGGGTGCGCCATTTTTGTTGCCGGTGATCGTGGCCGTTCTGGGTATTTTGGCGGTATGGGGGCGAAGCGGCATCATATCGCGTGTGCTGGAAATGTTCGACGGTGGGCCGGTCAG
>CAZDLV010000230.1:0-3632 GCA_964506345.1 uncultured Rhodobacterales bacterium
CCGATTTCGGGTTGGGTAAACACCGCTGGCGGAATCATCTCGTGATCCATCGCCGTCGGATTGTCGTTGAACACGGGTTCGACAAAGGCCATCCCCTCGCGGATAGCGACCGGCGTCAGGTTGACCCGGTCCGTCACATCCCCCACCGCATAGATGGAATCGACCGAGGTTTTCGAATAGCGGTCCACCATGATTTCCGAGCGCCGGCCCAGTTTCACCCCGACCTCTTCCAGCCCCATCCCCTCGGTGTTGGCAATCCGTCCCGTCGCGTACAACACCGCATCGACAATCGTTAACGCGCCGTTGGTGCAGGTCACATGCAGACCGTCGGGTTTCTTTTCGATGCTAACGACATCTGTGCCGACATGCAGATCAACGCCCTTGCGGCGCATTTCCTCGGCAACGTGACCCTGCACCTCGCCGTCGAAACCGCGCAGAATTTGCGCGCCGCGATAGAACTGCCGCACCCCGGACCCCATGCCGTTGAAAATACCGGCGAATTCACAGGCGATATAGCCACCGCCAACCACCAGCAGGCGTTTCGGCAATTCCGCCATCAAAAACACGTCGTTAGAGGTCATAACGTGTTCGATCCCCTTGGTGGCGGGCAGATAGGGCCGCCCGCCGGTGGCCACCAGAATGGTTTTGGCACTTACCTCGCGCCCGTCGGCCAGACCAACCGTATGCGGCCCCGTGACCACGGCACGCATGTCGAACACGCTCACCTCGTTTCCGGTCAGGCCCTTGCGGTACAACCCTTCGAGACGCACCAGCTCCGCATCGATTTTCGCCTTCAGGCGCGACCACTCGAAATTCCGCGCGCCGATGTTCCAGCCGAACCCTTCGGCGTCGCGCATCGCCTCGCTGTAGCCCGACGCATACACCATAAGCTTTTTCGGCACACAGCCACGAATAACGCAGGTCCCGCCATAGCGGTATTCCTCGGCCAGCCCCACCCTGGCCCCGCCTTGCGCCGCCACACGACCGGCGCGCACACCGCCCGAGCCGCCGCCGATCACAAACAGGTCGAAATCGTATTTGCTCATGGTTCTACCTCAATGTACCGGCCGGAACGGCGGGCGGGTTTTGATTATACGGGTGGTGCCATCCTGTTTTCCGACAATGACGACACTGGCAATATCAATAAAAAATCCACTGTCCACGACACCGTCCAGCTCTTTCATCTGGCGAGCCATTTTTTCCGGTTCGTCAATTTTTTTCAGATGCAGATCCAGAATATAATGCCCTTCGTCGGTAATATAGGGCGCGTCGCCATCCATCCGGCGCACGATATCTATCCCGCCGACAAAAGCGCAGGAAATCACATCCAGAATACGTTTCTCGGTGGTTTTCCAGCCAAAGCGCACCACCTCGACCGGCAGCGGGAATTTCCCCAGATGCGGCACCATTTTCGTGTCGTCGCTGATCACCACCATCTTGTCAGCGGCAATCGCCACCAGTTTTTCCTGCAACAAGGCCCCGCCACCGCCCTTGATCAGGTTCATGCGCCTGTCGAATTCATCCGCCCCGTCAATCACCACATCCAGCTTTCCCGCCTCGTTCAGCGTGGTTAACGGGATATTCAGGCTTTCGGCCAGCTCGCGGGTCCGCGTCGAGGTGGGCACACCGACCACCTGCAACCCGTCGGCCACCCGCTCGCCCAGCAATTTAACGAAATATGCCGCGGTCGAGCCGGTGCCAAGCCCGAGCGTCATACCCGTTTCGACATAGTCCAGTGCTTTTTCCGCGGCGGCAAATTTGGCGCGATCAGGCCCGGGGGCAGGTTTTTCCATGGGTGCATCCTTCGATAATATCTGTGTTACCGGTCTTATAGGCGCTTTTGTCCGGCGCGGCGAGTGGCGAGATATCGCAGACCGCACCAAATCGGCCGAATTGTTTCGGCGAAACCGCTGGCGGGTCGGGGCAATAAAACCACTAATCCGGTTTAGCGGGGCCGCGTTCACCGGCTGTTAATTTTTCGTATTGCGATAATATATTGATTATCAATTGTTTTTCAGCAGTTACCAAACCACTAAACCGGTTTAGTGGTTTTATTGACGGTTTAAACCCTCCACGCCCCGACAGATACGCAAACCCGCCCCGACGCGTCGGTTTTCTGCTGTTTCCCATCGGAAACATGCCGTATAGAGAATCAGACCCAATGCAGGATCATGCGCATGTTTCTTAGTGTTTTCGATATTTTCAAGGTGGGCGTCGGGCCATCGTCGTCGCATACCGTCGGGCCAATGATCGCCGCCGGCCTTTTCCTCGACCAGCTCCGCGACGGTCGGCTGCGCGAACCGGGGTCCGGCACGCTGGCCCGCGTCGGCTGTTCATTGCACGGCTCGCTGTCGTTCACCGGAAAAGGCCACGCTACGGATCGTGCGGTCATACTGGGGCTGGCCGGATTCGACCCCGAAACCTACGAGGCCAACGCCGCCGAAGTTGCCCTTGCCGATATTCGCCAGACCGGCACGATCACCCCGCCCGGTCTCGGCACGCTGGAATTCCGCCCTGCACGCGACGTGGTGTTCGACTACGGGCCGCCGCTCGATGGTCATGCCAACGGCATGATCCTGTCGGCCTATGATGCCGCCGGAACCGTGTATATGCGCGAGACATACTATTCCATCGGCGGCGGTTTCGTTCTGACCGCCAAACAACTGGCGGCGCAGGACGGCGGGCCGGAAATCCCGCACAACGTCCCCTACCCGTTCCGCAATGCCGCCGAAATGCTGGACATGGCCACGGCGGCAGGGAAATCCATCGCCGAAATGAAGCGCGCCAACGAACTGGTGCATATGTCCGCCGCCGGATTCGACGACCGCTTGCGCCGGATATGGCAGGTGATGGACACCTGCCTGTCACGCGGCCTGCAAACCGACGGCATCCTGCCCGGCGGCCTGAAACTGCGCCGCCGCGCCCGCGACATCCACGCAGCCCTGTTGAACGAGCGGGGCCAGAACCTGTATTCCCCCCACATTATCAACGACTGGATCGCCGTCTACGCCATGGCCGTAAACGAGGAAAACGCAGCCGGCGGGCAGGTGGTAACCGCCCCGACCAACGGCGCGGCGGGCGTGCTGCCGGCAACGATCCGATACTACCTCGACCATGTGCCGGGGGCCAGCGAATCGCGGGTACCGGATATCCTGCTGACGGCGGCAGCCATCGGCGGCATGATAAAAAACAACGCCTCGATTTCCGGCGCCGAGGTCGGTTGCCAGGGCGAGGTCGGCTCGGCCTCGGCCATGGCCGCCGCCGGTTTCTGCGCCGTGATGGGCGGCACACCCGAGCAGGTGGAAAACGCCGCCGAAATCGCGCTGGAACACCACCTCGGCATGACCTGCGATCCGGTCAAGGGTCTGGTTCAGGCCCCCTGCATCGAGCGCAACGGTCTGGGCGCGATCAAGGCGATTTCCGCCGCCTCGCTGGCCCTGCGCGGCGATGGCCGGCATCTGGTTTCGCTGGACACCTGCGTCGAAACCATGCGCCAGACCGGACTGGACATGAACGCCAATTACAAGGAAACCTCGCAAGGTGGCCTCGCGGTGAATGTGCCGGAGTGTTGACGCTTTATTAACCCTGTTGCGCTATACCCGTTCGCACTGAGCGAGCGGGCCATCAACCCG
>CAZDLV010000231.1:0-3630 GCA_964506345.1 uncultured Rhodobacterales bacterium
ATCGTCGCCGACAAATTCCAGTGCCACCCCGTTCAGGCAATACCGCAGGCCGGTGGGGGCCGGACCATCCGGAAACACATGTCCCAGGTGCGCGTCGCAATTGGCGCACAGAACCTCGGTCCGGCGCATCCACAGTTTGTTGTCGGCCCGTTCGGTGATGGCGTCCGGTGACAGGGGCCGGAAAAAACTTGGCCAACCGGTGCCGGAATCAAATTTCGCACCGGACGAAAACAGCGGCGCATTGCAACAGACACAGTGGAATATTCCCTGCGTTTCCGGAAAGTTGTCATGGCTGAAGGCGCGCTCCGTGCCGCCTTTGCGCGTGACCTTATAGGCCAGACCGGAAAGCTGCGCCTGCCATTGCGCATCTGATTTTTCAACAGTCATATCCCCTCCTTTTTTTGCCAATATAGCCCGAATATTTTGACAAACCAGCCGAATTACGGCACGCTTTCAGACGCACCGACACAGGTATAGCAGCATGGAACACCCGCCGGCACGACGTTACACCACCCGCTTTGCCAGCGGTGCCGATGATTTGCGTGCTGCCCGGAAATTGCGCCACCTCTGTTTTCGCGGGGGCGGGGGGCAGGACGCCGACTCCTTCGATGCCGTTTGCAAACATGTGCTGGTCGAGGAAACCGCAACCGGCCGCCTTGTCTGCACCTACCGTCTGCTGCCGCTGGAAAACGGGCGTGCGGTGGGTCGGTCCTATTCGGCGCAATATTACGACCTGTCGGCGCTGCACGATATTCGTGGCCGGATTGTCGAAATGGGGCGTTTCTGTATCGACCCTGCCTACACGGATCCCGATATCCTGCGTCTCGCGTGGGCCGCGATGACCCGGTATGTCGATGATCACGATGTCGAATTGCTGTTCGGGTGTTCCAGTTTCACCGGTGTGGAGGCGTCGGCCTATACCGACGCTTTCGCCTTGCTCAAGGAACGCCACCTTGCCCCGAAACGCCGCCTGCCGAAAATCAAGGCACCGCGTGTTTTCCGCTTTGCCGCCAGCCTGCGCCTGAAAACACCGGATATGAAACAGGCGCGCTTGCGAATGCCGCCGTTGCTCAGAACCTATCTGGCGATGGGCGGCTGGGTCTCGGACCACGCAGTGGTGGATAGGGACCTGAACACGTTGCATGTTTTCACCGGGCTGGAAATCAACGCCATCCCTGCCGGGCGCAAACGGCTGTTGAGGGCAGTGGCAGGGTAGAGTAGGTTCGCCGTAAATCTTCAAACAGGACCGCCGCGAAATGAAAATAGCCGTTATAAGTTCCCGAACCGCCGGTCTGACCGATCAGGTGATATCCGAATCCGCCGCCAGACTCGCGGCCGATGGTGTGGCCCTTGCCGGTGCCGTCAAGGTGCTGGAGAACGGTCGTCCCGGCGATCACAATTGCGACATGGACCTGCGAGTCCTGCCTGACGGCCCCGAAATCCGCATCACGCAATCCCTGGGCGAAGGCGCCACAGGGTGCCGCCTGAACCCCGCCGGAATCGCCGAAGCCGTCGCCGCCACGGAAAAAAACGGCACGACCGGCGCCGATCTGTTTTTCCTGAACAAATTCGGCCCGCAGGAATCCGAGGGGCGCGGTTTCTGCGACGCCATTGCCGCCGCACTTGCAGGCGGCATACCGGTCGTGGTCGGTGTCGGCGCCTGCCGCCCGGCATTCGACGCCTTTGTCGACGGTCTGGCCGAGGAGGTCCCCGCCGACACCGATGCGATCTATGCATGGTGCAAGGCGGCGATGGCCTAACGGCTGACCTCGCCAATGCCGCCATGCGCCCGTGACCAGCCCAGCGGATCGGCAAAGAATTTTTCCACCTCGTCCAGCGTTGCTGTGTCGAAATAGTCGCCCTTCTTGGCCTCGGCCAGCACATCGTGCCATGTCGCCAGATAGTGCAGGGTGATTTCGTGCGCCGCCAGATTTTCGCGGGTATTCGGAAAGATGTCATAGAAAAATACCAGCGAGGTGTGGTTGCACACGCCGCCTGCTGCGCGGATAGCCTCGACAAACTTGATTTTCGAGCCGCCGTCGGTGGTCATATCCTCGGCCAGCAACACGCGTTGCCCTTCGTGCAGCACACCCTCGACCTGCGAGTTTTTGCCATAGCCCTTGGGTTTTTTGCGCACATATTGCATCGGCAACCCCATCCGGTCCGCCATCCACGCGCCATAGGGAATCCCGCCGGTCTCGCCGCCTGCCACGGAATCAAAGGCCTCGAAACCGACATCGCGTTGCACTGTCGCCACCATGAAGTCGATCAGGGTCGAGCGGATGGAGGGATAGGAAATCAGTTCGCGGCAGTCGATATAGCTGGGCGATACCAGCCCCGAGGCCAGCTTGTAGGGATTTTCCACCTCGAAATTTACCGCCTTGATTTCCAGCAGCATACGGGCGGTCAGGCGGGCCATTTCGGCGCGGTCGATAAAAGCGGTCATGATGTTGTCCAGTGCAAGGGAAAACCGGGGTCGAACAGGGTAACAGGCCCCGCGCCGGTATGGATTTTCGATGGATAGGTTACAGGGTCGCCGTGGCGGGTCAGTGTCAGCGTTGCCGCATTCGGTGCCAGCCCGTAAAACGCCGGCCCGTTAAGACTGGCAAACCCCGCCAATCGGTCCAGCGCGTTCGCGTCCGAAAATACCTGCGCCAGACACGCCATGGTATTGGTTGCGGAAAACACGCCGGCACAGCCGCAGGCGCTTTCCTTGTTCGGGTCCGTATGCGGCGCGCTGTCGGTGCCAAGGAAAAACCGTGCGTCGCCCCCCGTTGCCGCCGCAACCAGTGCCAGCCGGTGTTCCTCGCGCTTGGCGATGGGCAGGCAATAGTAGTGCGGATGGATACCGCCAACCAGCAGGTCATTCCGGTTGATAATCAGATGATGCGTGGTGATCGTCGCACCCATGTTGTCCTGCGACAGCACATAGCCCACGCCATCCGCCGTGGTTATATGCTCCATCACCACCTTCAGGCCGGGAATGCGCCGGCGCAGCGGGTCCAGAACGCGATCTATAAACACCGCCTCGCGGTCGAAAATATCCACCGAAGGGTCCGTGACCTCGCCATGCACACACAACGGCATACCGATTTCCGCCATGCGCTCCAGAACGCCCTGAACCTTGTCGAAATCCCGCACGCCGGAATCGGAATTGGTCGTCGCCCCCGCAGGATAGAGCTTTACCGCTGTTACCAGCCCGCCGGCATGTGCCGCTGCCACATCTTCGGCATCGGTGGTTTCGGTCAGGTAAAGCGTCATCAGCGGCACGAAATCCGCACCTTCGGGCAGGGCCGCCATGATCCGCGTGCGATAGGCGGCAGCATCCGCGCCACGCACCACCGGCGGTATCAGGTTCGGCATCACCAGCGCACGACCGAAGTCGCGGGTGGTTTCGGGCAAAACACCGGCCAGCATGTCGCCGTCGCGCAAATGCAAATGCCAGTCGTCGGGGCGCGGGATGGTCAATTGTTGTGTCATCGGGGTCTCCGGTAAAGCCTTCGCCCTTCCTATATCAGACGTTGCAAAAGGAAAAGCCGCGGGTTCGGACGGTTTGCGGTGTCGCACCCTCTTGCCAAATCCGCCCGCCACCCCCACATTCCGCGATGCCGCAATCCTGCGGCATTCTCA
>CAZDLV010000232.1:0-3623 GCA_964506345.1 uncultured Rhodobacterales bacterium
AAGATTGGAAGGAGATCTTGGGGGTGAACACCCGGCAGCAGTTAGCGCAGGCCCGAGAGATTCTCCAGGATCGCATCAACGAGCACTGGATGAACCAGGGCGTCACACTGGTCGATCCCAAGAGTGTGTACATCGAGTGGGATGTAGAATTGGCCCAGGACGTTGTGCTTTACCCTTTTGTGGCTTTAATGGGCAAAACTCGGGTTGGGGAGGGTGCGATCATTGGGCCGAATCAGACCCTGATCGACGCCGAAGTGCCTCCCCATCAAGTCGTGGGCTTGAATCAAAAGGAGGCATAAGATGGACGTGAAAGATGTGAATGCGGAAGAACTGGAACAGATCCTCCAGAATTCCAAAGAACTCGTCATTCTCGATCTTTGGGCGGATTGGTGTCACCCCTGCAAGAGGATCGAGCCGTATCTCCATGAGATTGCACGGGACTACGCTGGTCAGGTGCGGGTGGTCCGATTGAACGTGGACAAGTATCCCCAGGTTCCGGCCAAATACGGGGTGATGGGCATCCCGACGGTGATCTTCTTCAAAGAAGGCAACGAGCGGGATCGAATCATCGGTGCCCAGCCCAAACGAAAGTTTATCAAAACGATCGAGGAGATCCTGGAATCATGAAGAAAGTGAAAGTCAGCGTCCAACACATCGCACAACTGGCCCGGCTCCACCTGACCCCAGAGGAGGAACGCGAACTCCAGCGTCACTTGGACCGGATGTTAGAGTACGTGGAGATCCTCAACGAACTGGACGTCACAGACGTCGAGCCCATGGCCTATCCCCATGAAGGGACCCAGCGACTGCGGGTGGATAAGCCTCGGCCAGGGATCAACCGAAACGAAGCGTTGGGGATCGCGCCGGACGAGTTCTTTTTCCTCTATCGGGTCCCCTCCCCCTTGAAAGGGGTGAAGGAGAAATCGTGAACTTCCGAAACTTTCAAACCGAGGGGAACGGCTCCCGTGTTTACGGGAATTGTTGAAACGACGGGACGGGTGCAGGTCCTGCAACGGACCCCTTCCGGCATGCGGATCCGTGTCCGGCCAGAACGCCCGTTTGTTTCACTCCAGGTAGGAGATTCCGTGGCGGTGGACGGCGTCTGTCTCACGGTTGAGCGCGTGATACCTCAGGGATTCGAGGTCTTCCTCTCCCAGGAAACCCTGGAGAAGACTAAGTTCGGCCGGATTTCCCCACAGGGGTACCGAGCTAACCTGGAGGCCCCGCTGACTTTACAAAAATGGGTGGGTGGACACCTGGTCACTGGACATGTGGATACCTTAGCACGTTTGAAAAAGGTCCACCGATTTCCCGAAGGCCAACGTTGGGAACTCACACTCCTCAGCCCCCAGGGAGCCGCCTATCTGATCCCCAAAGGATCGGTGGCTTTGGATGGGGTCTCCTTGACCCTGAATCGGGTATTGTCTCAGGAATTTGAGGTTTTTCTGATCCCTCACACCCTCGAAGTCACCAATTTCTCCGACCGGAAAGTGGGGGATCTATTGAATGTTGAATTTGATTTGATTGTCAAGACGGTGGACAACCTATTACGGTCGTATGGGATCGGTCCAAAGGAGGTGCCATGACGGAACCCCTCATTTACGAGATTTCCAAGCCGGGGCGACGAGGATACACGCTCCCGCCTTTAGATGTGCCGGAAGTGGAAACCCCGGAGGTCATCCCAGAGAAGTTCCTCCGGACAACTCCTCCACCATTACCCGAAGTAAGTGAGAACGAGGTGGTCCGCCATTTTCTCCGCCTTGCCAGTTTGAACTACCATGTAGATCGAGGGTTCTATCCTCTGGGGTCCTGCACGATGAAGTACAACCCTAAGATCAACGAGGACATGGCGCGTCTCCCCGGGTTCACCCGATTACATCCACTCCAGCCGGATGAAACCCTTCAAGGTGCTCTCCGACTCATGTACGCGTTGGAACAGTTCCTGGCGGAGATCGGGGGGGTAGATGCGGTCACTTTACAACCTGCGGCCGGGGCACATGCGGAACTGACAGGCATTCTTATCGCGCGAAAGTACCACGAAGACCAAGGGAAACCTCGGCGGATCGTCTTGGTTCCCGACTCTGCCCATGGAACAAACCCCGCGTCCGTTACCCTGGCAGGGTATGAAGTCCGTGTGGTCCGCTCCACAGATCGAGGCACCATCGATCTGGAAGATCTGGACCGGAACTTGAGTGAGGATGTCGCCGTGTTTATGGTCACCAACCCGAATACGTTAGGAATTTTCGAGGAGGAGATCGTCACCGTCGCCGAAAAGATCCACAGCGTCGGTGCCCTCATGTATATGGACGGGGCCAACTTAAATGCCCTGTTGGGGAAGGCCAGACCCGGCGACATGGGGTTCGATATCGTGCACTTCAATCTCCACAAAACCTTTTCGACCCCACACGGCGGAGGTGGGCCAGGGGCGGGTGCTATCGGGGTTACGGCCGTTCTGGAACCCTACTTGCCTGTCCCACGGATCGAGGAGGTAGACGGGACCTGGCGACTTACCTATGACCGCCCCAAATCGATTGGCAAAATCCACAGTTTTTACGGCAATTTCTTGGTCATGGTGCGAGCCTATACCTACATCCGAATGATGGGTCCTGAGGGACTGGAGCGGGTCGCTGAAGATGCTGTACTCAACGCCAATTACCTTATGGAACGTCTGAAATCCCTCTTGCCGGTGGCTTATCCTCGCCGGTGCATGCATGAGTTTGTGCTCACCGGGAGACCCTTAAAAGCCCTTGGTGTCCGTACCTTAGACGTGGCCAAACGACTTCTGGATTACGGGTTCCATGCGCCCACCGTGTATTTCCCTCTCATCGTCCCGGAAGCCCTCATGATTGAGCCCACGGAAACCGAAACAAAGGAGACGTTGGACGCCTTCGTGGCGGCATTCCAAAAGATCCTGGAGGAAGCCAAAGAGGATCCCGACCGACTCCGTACTGCCCCACACACCACGCCGGTGCGTCGGCTGAACGAGGCCCTGGCGGCCCGTCAGCCCAATTTGAGATATACCCGCGCCCCCGACCGATGAGGAGTCACTGAAAACGTCCAAGTCTTTGAAAATGTTGATGTTGACACGATTTTGAGGGCATTGTAAAATTACATCCTTTGGTGGACCGGGCCCGTAGCTCAATGGGCAGAGCAGCGGACTCATAATCCGTGGGTTGCAGGTTCAAGTCCTGCCGGGCCCATTGTTTTTATCACCCGCTGGGATGCACGTGGCTGGAGTACACAAACCGAGGGAGTTTCGTGTATTGAATCAAGGAGGCTTACATGGGTGAATACGTTCCCCTTGGTATTTACGCGGTTGTCACGGTCCTCCTGGCCCTCCTCTTGATGGGGGTCGCAATGATCCTACGAAAGAGAGGGCCGACCCGCCCCGACAAGTACACCAACTACGAATGCGGAGAACTGCCAGAAGGCGAGGCGCGGATTCGGTTCCACGCTGGCTATTACCTGGTGGCCCTGGTGTTTATCCTTTTTGACGTAGAGGCGCTCTTTCTCTTCCCCTGGGCCATCTCGCTCCGCGCACTTGGCTGGTTCGCCTTCATCGAAATGACCCTCTTTGTCCTGATCCTCTTTCTCGGTTGGATCTATGCTTACAAAAAGGGAGC
>CAZDLV010000233.1:0-3604 GCA_964506345.1 uncultured Rhodobacterales bacterium
GAGCAGCAGCCTTCCAAGCTGAATACGTGGGTTCGATTCCCATCACCCGCTCCAGTTTTCAGGAATTCCGGACGGTTCAGGGGACTTTCGTCACCCGAAAGGCTTTGTTGTTGTTCAGGCTTCCCAGTTGGCCGACGCATAGTTCCAGAGGTCCGGCGACCGTCGGTATTTCGAATGAAATGCGCTTTAGCGATGCGTCCGGCAAGGTCAGTATGCCACCCGCATGCAGCGCCAGAATGCCCTCCAGCGACAACGAAAGGCGTTGCACCACCGCGGTAAGGCGAAGCGGCGTCGTGGCCGCAATATCCTGCATCTGCTGTTTCCACAGATTACCGGCAGTATCGGGTGTCGGCGCGGTGTCGTGTCTGGCAAAAGCGGCCGCGCATTCCCAGGGCAAAAGGATTTCGAGATTTCCAAGCGCGCCCCCGTCGGCGGCCCGGATCGAGACCGACAGAAAGGCAAGTTTTTGATCGTCGAGTATATAGGCCAGCGGGGCGGTCGTACGTTCATAGCGGCAAATCCCGAACGCCTTCGTGTCGGTCCCTGCCGGAATGGTGAAGGCTTCGTGCAGGAACCGGTCGAGCAACACCGTCGCCAGATTGCAGTCGGTGTGCGTGAACCCCCTGTTTTCGATGGCGGTTTCTGTCGGGGGTGTGCCGCCGGAAAACCGGCAGGAGAGCGTGTTGACAAACCGGTGGTCGATCCCGGCGATTCCGGTTCCGCCGGGCAGGGCGACAATGCCGAACAACTGTGTTTGCATTTTTGCGGTCAAGGCGCCGGAAAAGGCAACGCGGCTGTCGCGGATATCTATTTCAACCTCGAGCGCCAGTAATTGCAAAAAAACCTTGGCCAGCGCTTTGCGAACGTCATGCAGCAGCGCGTCTTGCAACGATGCCCGCGCCAGACGTGTTGCCGCCCTGTCGATTTTGCGATGCAGCACCGTGCGGCGCCCGTCGTCGGCCATGCCATTCCCCGTATTTGATCCACTTGATCCGGGATAACAGCTGACCGCTTACGAAATGGTTAATTTGTCTGCGGTTTCACCACAGCACCGCCATTGATCAGTTGGAAAAAGTAGGCCAGCTCGACACCGCTGCCATCCTCGTTTGTTGAACAGACGACGTCAAAGGCGTTCGGCTCTTCGCGTTGCGCCACTGTCAGTACTGCGCCGCAGGGAAATCCCTGAAGCGTGATGAATGTGCTGACCGCCTTGCGATACTGCGCTTCTTGTGCGGCCTTGTCGGTTTCGGCCAGTGCCGGCAGGGTGGAAATGGCAAATGTCAGGGCAAGAATGACGGGACGAACAAGAGACATGCGGGACTCCTCAAAAATACTGCGTTTGTTCCGATATAGATTTATTGCGACGTGAAAGATAGGGCAAGTGCCTGGACGTGGCGATTTTCTGCCCCGGGTTGGCGGCTTGTGCTTTCGCCGTGGTGCATCTGGCCGTATATTTGGTGTAGGTAACGGCGGAGCAAAAAAACATGAGCGGAAAAAATTATTTGTTATCCTGTCTGGATCCGGCGGGCGCGGCGCGCGGGCGTGATGTTTTTATCCGCGGCCCGCATGGCCGCAGTTTTGGCCGGTTTTTTGAAAATGCCGGTCGCTTTGCCTCGGCATTGCAGGCCTGCGGGGTCTGTGCCGGTGACCGCGTGGCAGTGCAGGTGGAAAAATCGGTCGAGGCGTTGGAATTATATGTCGCAACGGTGATCGCGGGCGGGGTTTTTCTGCCGCTCAACCCTGCATACACCCGGCACGAGGTGGCCTATTTCCTGCAAGATGCAACACCGCGCCTGTTTGTTTGTTCGCCGGAACGGGCGCAGGAATTTGCGACGCTGGACGGTGTGCCGCCGGTCCTGACACTGGGCGCGGATGGCGGCGGCAGTCTGGTCGATCTGGCGGCGGGGCAGGGCGACGTCGATCCGGTGGCGCGGTCGGGCGACGACCTTGCGGCGATCCTGTATACTTCGGGAACGACGGGGCGGTCCAAGGGGGCGATGCTGACGCACCGCGCGCTGGCCAGCAATTCGCAAACGCTGGTGGAACATTGGAAATTCACGCGCCACGATGTGTTGATTCACGCGTTGCCGGTGTTTCATACCCACGGCTTGTTTGTGGCAACGAACGTGGCGCTGATGTCCGGTGCGCAGATCGACTTCCATCCGAAATTCGATCCGCAGGCGATATTGGCGGCGATGCCGGAAGCCACCGCGTTGATGGGGGTGCCGACGTTTTATACTCGTCTGCTGGAGTGCGATGGTCTGACAAAAGAGGTGGCGCGGAATATGCGGGTGTTCATCAGCGGCTCGGCGCCGCTGTTGCGCGAAACCCATGAAAGGTGGCAGGCCCGCACCGGCCACACCATCCTTGAACGGTATGGTATGACGGAAACCAACATGAACACTTCCAATCCGTATGACGGCGAGCGGCGTCCCGGCACCGTCGGATTTGCCTTGCCGGGGGTGGAATTGCGGATCGTCGATGACAACAACTGTCCGGTGCCGGCCGGCGAAACGGGGATGATAGAGGTGCGCGGTGACAATGTGTTTGCCGGATATTGGCAGATGCCGGAAAAAACCGCGCAGGAACTGCATGTCGACGGCTGGTTTACCACCGGAGATCTGGGGCAGCGGGACGTTGACGGCTACATCACCATTGTCGGCCGGTCCAGTGACATGATTATTTCCGGCGGACTGAACATTTACCCCAAAGAGGTGGAAACGGTGATCGACCGGATCGCCGGTGTGGTGGAATCCGCAGTGATCGGCGTGCCTGACGCCGATTTTGGCGAACGGGTGGTTGCTGTGGTTGTGCGGGAGGCCGCAACCGGGATTTCGCCCGACGACATAACGCGGACCTGCGCCGACATGCTTGCAGGTTACAAATGCCCCAAACGTGTTGAATTTCTTGATACCCTGCCGCGCAATGCCATGGGCAAGGTTCAGAAAAAGGCCCTGCGTGTGCAATTCGGCAATTAGGCCTGATCCAGTATTCCCCAACGCCGGTGCAGCCAGAACCATTGTTCCGGCGTTTCGCGCACCCGCGCCTCCAAGGAGTCATTGAGCGCCTGCGTCATGCTGCGCGCGTCGGTATGGGGAACCGGCGCGTCGAAATGCACATCTATATCCAGCGAGTCGCCGCGTCGCGTTCCGTAGCACGGTATCAGCGGCACGCCGAGCTTCAGCGCGATTTTAGCAGCGCTGTCCGAGGTCATGGCGTCTTTTCCCATGAACGTCAGGGTTTCCCCCTGTTCCACACGCTGGTCCATCAAAATTCCGACAACGCCGCCGCTGGCAATGTGGCGTACCATGTTGGCCGTTCCGCGCGGGCCAACCGGAAAAATCGGCTGTCCGGCGATTTCGATATTGCGGCGGTACATTTTGTCGAAATACATATTGCTGGTCGGGCGGTAAATCGCACCGACCTCGATCCCGCGACTTTTCAGATAGTGGCGCATTGCCTCCCATTGCCCGAAGTGGCCGGACAGCACGATCGCGCCCTGACCGGCGCGGCGCGCGGCCTCCAGTGCCTCGAGCCCCGGGCCAGAGGCGTGAAACAATTCTGTGTGCCGGGCGTAGTCGCGATTGTTCGGGTATTCGGTAAA
>CAZDLV010000234.1:0-3602 GCA_964506345.1 uncultured Rhodobacterales bacterium
CCGACACTCTTCCGATCATTCAGCACCGACGCAAGACGCAGGTACGGGAGCGAAAAGAAGCGGGGACAAAAACCGAGTGACATCCCCGCCCGCTTTCAGTAAAAGACAGGGGAATGACAAAAACGAGGCAGGTTAATGGATAGAATTGTTGTCACGGGTGGTGCGGAGCTGTCCGGAAAAATCCCGATTTCCGGTGCGAAAAACGCCTGTTTGACGTTGATGCCTGCTGCGTTGCTGAGTGCCGAGCCGCTGACGTTGACCAATGCGCCGCGCCTGTCGGATATCGCCACCATGACCGAGCTGCTGGAATCGCTGGGCTGCGAGGTGGCGTCGTTGCAGGGCGGGCGGGTGCTGGCCATCGGCGCCGAACGGATTACCAACCACACGGCGGATTACGATATCGTGCGCAAGATGCGGGCATCCATTCTGGTGCTGGGACCGATGCTGGCGCGTGACGGCCATGCGGTCGTGTCCCTGCCGGGGGGCTGTGCCATCGGGGCGCGTCCGGTCGATATCCATCTGAGCGGGCTGGAGGCGCTGGGCGCCGAGCTGGAATTGCGCGACGGTTATGTCCATGCCAGGGCCCCGAAGGGGTTGATCGGCGCGACGTATGAATTGCCGTTCGCATCCGTCGGGGCGACGGAAAACCTGGTGATGGCGGCGACGCTGGCCAAGGGGACCACGGTGTTGAAAAACGTCGCGCGCGAGCCGGAAATTGTCGATCTGGTGCAATGTCTGCGGGCGATGGGTGCGCGGATCGAGGGCGAGGGAACGCCGGTGTTGACCATCGAGGGGGTGGATGCCCTGCACGGGGCAACCCATGCGGTGGTCACCGACCGGATCGAGCTGGGCACATATATGATCGCGCCGGTGATTGCCGGTGGCAGCGTCGAGTTGCTGGGCGGGCGGCGCGATTTGCTGGTGGCGTTCTGTGACAAGCTGGAGGCCGCCGGTGCCGATATCGTCGAAACGCCCGACAGCCTGATCGTGTCGCGCTCCGGCGGCATCAAGCCGGTCGATGTGACCACCGAGGTCCATCCCGGTTTTCCGACCGATTTGCAGGCGCAGATGATGGCGTTGTTGTGTCTTGCGGACGGGACCTCGGTGCTGGAGGAAAAGATTTTCGAAAACCGGTTCATGCACGCGCCCGAGCTGATGCGCATGGGGGCGGAAATCGACGTGCAGGGGGGCACGGCGACGGTGCGCGGGGTGAAATCGTTGAAGGGGGCGCCGGTGATGGCGACGGATTTGCGCGCCTCGATCAGCCTGATACTGGCGGGGATGGCGGCCGAAGGGGAAACCGTGGTCAGCCGTGTTTACCATCTTGACCGCGGCTATGAACATGTGGTGCGCAAGCTGTCGGCTTGCGGTGCGAAAATCGAACGGATTCCGGAGTAGAAAATGACAGATGCAACATTCGAGGACGGCGCCGAACAGCCCCTGCGCCTGCGCGCCGAAACCGTCGACGACCTGACGATCATCGCAACCTATGTGCAGGACGCGGTCGGCGAAACGAAAGAAATCGCCTGGATGGCGAAAAAGCACCGCTTTGCCGTATTGCTGAACCGGTTCCGCTGGGAGGATCGCGCGGCTGCGGAGAAACAGGGCCGCCCCTACGAGCGGGTGCAGTCATTGTTCGTGGTGGAATCGGTGCTGAAGGTTCTGGCGCAGGGCATTGATCCGGCGGACAACGACACCGCGTTCGAGTTGCTGGATATCGGTTTCGAGGCAGGCGAGGATGGCGCGGGGCGGGTTATCCTGACCCTTGCCGGCGACGGGGCGATCGCGCTGGAGGTCGAGTGTCTGGATGTGACGCTGTCGGATGTCTCGCGCCCCTATGTTGCCCGTTCGCAAAAAGTCCCCACCCACCCTGTCGAGTAAGCCATGACCTTTATTCTGAATACCGCCCGGCCCGATTTCGAGGCGCGTTTTGTTGAATTGTTGAACATCAAACGCGACTCCGACGCCAATGTCGATGATATCGTGCGTGCGATAATCGCCGATGTGGCCGCGCGCGGCGACGCAGCGGTGATCGAGCTGACCGCGAAATTCGACCGGCTGGAGCTGACGCCGGAGACACTGGCGTTTTCACCGGCCGAAATCGACGCCGAAATCGCCAAGGTGCCCGCCGCCGAGGCGCAGGCGCTGGAACTGGCCGCCGCGCGCATCCGCGCCTATCACGAACGGCAATTGCCCGAAGATGCCCGCTGGAGCGATGACAGCGGCGCCGACCTCGGCTGGCGCTGGAACGCGGTGGAGGCGGCGGGGCTGTATGTGCCCGGCGGTCTGGCCTCCTATCCGTCCTCGGTGCTGATGAACGCCATTCCGGCGCAGGTGGCAGGGGTGGAAAACCTCGTGATCTGCGCGCCGACGCCTGACGGCAAGGTCAACCCGCTGGTGTTGCTGGCGGCGCGCCTGTCCGGTGTCGATACGGTGTATCGTATCGGTGGCGCGCAGGCGGTGGCGGCGATGGCCTATGGCACGCAAACGGTGGCGAAGGTCGACAAGATCACCGGCCCGGGCAATGCATTTGTCGCGGCGGCCAAACGGCAGGTTTTCGGCCGTGTCGGCATCGACATGATCGCCGGTCCGTCG
The DNA here is from genome assembly GCA_964506345.1 of uncultured Rhodobacterales bacterium. GTDB lineage: Bacteria > Pseudomonadota > Alphaproteobacteria > Rhodobacterales > Rhodobacteraceae > NORP23. The sequence continues at coordinate 2,596 of CAZDLV010000234.1, forward strand.
GAAATTCTGGTGATCGCCGACGCGGACAACGACCCCGACTGGCTGGCGCTGGATCTGCTGTCGCAGGCCGAACATGACGAGAGCGCGCAGTCGATCCTGATCACCGATGACGCGGCTTTCGGGCGTGCGGTCGTGGCGGCCATCGAAAAACGTCTGCAAACGCTGGAACGCCGCGCCATTGCCGGCAAAAGCTGGGCCGACTACGGCGCCGTCATCACCGTGCGCGATCTGGACGAGGCGGCGGCCCTGTCGGACCGTTTCGCGCCGGAGCATCTGGAGCTCTGTGTTGCCGATGCCGAGGGGCTGATGGGCAAAATCCGCCACGCGGGGGCGATTTTCCTTGGTGCATGGACGCCCGAGGCGATTGGCGATTATGTCGGCGGGCCGAACCATGTGCTGCCGACGGGGCGTTCGGCGCGCTTTTCCTCGGGTCTTAACGTGCTGGATTTCATGAAGAAAACCACCATTTCGCGCATGACACCGGAAAGCCTGCGCGCCATCGGTCCGGCGGCGGAAACGCTGGCGAAATCCGAAAGTCTGGAGGCGCACGGCCTGTCCGTCACCGCCCGTCTGCAACGGCTGAACGCGGGGCAGGGCGATGGCTGATACCGACCGCATCGTCAATATCGCGCTGGATGATTCCGGCCTGCCCGCACCGACGCCCGAGATCGAGCAGGAACGCCGCGTGGCGATTTTCGATCTGCTGGAGGAAAACACCTTTGCCCTGCCGGGGCGCGAGGGAAAACCGGCCCCCGCCGGTCCCTATAACCTCGACCTGTCGATCCGTGACCGGCGGCTGGTGTTCGACCTGCACACCGGGTCGGGCGAGAAGGCGGGCGAATTCCACCTGTCCCTGACCCCGTTCCGGCAGGTGATCAAGGATTATTTCCAGATCTGCGCCAGCTATTTCGACGCGGTCAAACGCCTGCCGCCCAGCCAGATCGAGGCCATAGACATGGGGCGGCGCGGCATCCACAACGAGGGATCGCGCATCCTGCTGGAGCGTC
>CAZDLV010000235.1:0-3556 GCA_964506345.1 uncultured Rhodobacterales bacterium
CCTGACAGATGACCTTGGTGTTTTCATTGACGAGAACGGCCATGGTTCAGGCTCCCTTCACAGCTTTGACAATTTTTTCGGCAGCATCGGCGAGGTTGTCCGCCGCGATCACATCAAGACCCGAGGTGTTGATGATCTCCTTGCCCTTTTCGACATTGGTCCCTTCGAGCCGCACAACAAGCGGCACTTTCAGGCCGACCTCTTTCACCGCGGCCACCACGCCCTCGGCAATCACATCGCAGCGCATGATGCCGCCGAAGATGTTCACAAGGATGCCCTTGACGTTGGGATCCGAGGTAATGATCTTGAAGGCTTCGGTCACCTTCTCCTTGGTTGCGCCACCACCCACATCGAGGAAGTTGGCCGGCTCGGAGCCATAAAGCTTGATGATGTCCATCGTCGCCATCGCCAGACCGGCGCCGTTGACCATGCAGCCGATCTCGCCGTCCAGCGTGATGTAGTTGAGGTCGTATTTGGAGGCTTCGAGTTCCTTGGGGTCTTCCTCGGTCTCGTCGCGCAGCGCCAGAATATCGGCGTGGCGATACAGCGCGTTGTCATCAAACCCCATCTTCGCGTCGAGGCATTTCAGGTCGCCGCTGTCGGTAACGATCAGCGGGTTGATTTCCAGCATCTCCATGTCTTTCTCGGTGAACAGACGATAGAGGTTGGCGATCAGTTGCACGCACTGTTTGACCTGCTTGCCTTCAAGGCCCAGCGCAAAGGCCACGCGGCGGCCATGGAACGCCGACAGGCCCGAGGCCGGATCAACCGAGAAGCTGACGATTTTTTCAGGGGTGTTCGCGGCCACTTCCTCGATATCCATGCCGCCTTCGGTGGAGGCCACGAACGAAATGCGCGACGAGCCGCGATCGACCAGAAGGGCGAGGTAAAGTTCGGTCTCGATGCCCGAACCATCCTCGATATACACACGGTTGACCTGCTTGCCGGCCGGTCCGGTCTGGTGCGTCACCAGCGTGCGGCCCAGCATTTTCTGTGCTTCCTCGGCCGCTTCGGAAACCGATTTGGTCAGGCGCACACCGCCCTTTTCGCCCGCTTCGGGTTCGACGAAATGGCCCTTGCCACGGCCACCGGCGTGGATCTGCGCCTTGACCACCCAGAGCGGCCCGTCGAGCTCGCCCGCGGCGGTTTTCGCATCCTCGGCCTTCAGAACGACGCGGCCATCCGAAACGGGGGCGCCGAATTCCTTCAGCAGTTGCTTTGCTTGATATTCATGAATGTTCATTCAGCCGATCCCTATCTATCATGGTCCGTGGCAGTAATGCCCGAAGGTCTGAAGAAATCGTTGCCTTCGGTCCCGGCGACCATATGGCAGATGTGCCACCGGTTAAAAGAGATATCGCCACCGATCACCATAATATGAGAGGATTTTGAAAGTATGTGATCACAGTCTGGAAAGCTGTGATCACATTAGCTGCGCGCAGCATAAATGCTAGGGTGTGATTCTGGGAAATCCGATAAAATCGATGGTTTTGGCGACATCAAACCCCGGATAACCGGTCGAATATGCCAACAAATCATCACCGAACCGGTGAATCGTGTATCCGGCCGATTTCATAACGTCCATTATCGCCACCTCTTCATCCGGCGAAACCAGATTGACCTCGACCAACATCAACTTCGGGCACAGCACAGTCAGGTCGAAACTGTTCAACACGTTCAACTCGTGCCCCTCCACATCAATTACAAGCAGGTCGGTCGTCTCGATATTTTTCGATGCAAGCACCTCGTCCAGCCTGCGGAGAAAAATTCCGGCTTCGGCTATGTCGTCGTCCAACACATCGTTGGCTCTTGCCAGAACCTGTTTCAGCCTGTCGCGGTCCAGACTTGCACACCCTGCCGCCCACGCCGGATATCGCGATTCAGACCGTTCGCTCAAATGATACAATATCATATTGCCGGCAACATCCGATATCCCGCAATTCAACAGGTCCATTTTCGGGCGATTGGCATGCAGCCTTTCCAGACGGGAAAAATAAAGAGGATTAGGCTCTATCAACAACCCGGACCAGTCCAGATGCTTCGCAATCTTGAACACCGGATCGGCCAACCGGCCATCATTCGCCCCGACATGAACATAATGCACATCCCGATCGGTCCGGTGCAGTGACGCAATGATAAAATCGCGAAGCCTGTTCTGGACCTTTTTCCTGCCTTGCCCGATCAACACAAATTCATTCCAATGCTCGCTTTTCGGATCACTAATAAATCGGCGACAGGGTCGGGTCAATGTCGTGCTTGATGCACAATTGTCCGAGGAACGACTTCGGATGGGGAACGCCACCCGGCCTTACGCGCAAAAGCTGCCGCATCTTCGAACCGTAAAAGTGAATCGAAATGCTCTCCTCCGGTATTGTTATCCTTGCCCGCCGCGGCATCCGCAAAGTCCTGAGAATCTCGCCCCCCTGAATCGGATAGAGCACTTCGCCCGGTACCGCATTTTTCAATTCGTTGTTCCGGCTGATAAAATACGAAATCGCGTAAGGCCCCCAAACCTCCCACGGCATCTCGCTGATGTGCATCTTTTCTCCCTTGTTCGATCGCGCCTCGTATTCCGCCTTGAACGCTCTGTCGAAGAACGGAAAATCTTCGGCAAGGGTGGGCGTTTCCGATGCCGTAAATTCAAGAAGATCATCAAGTGTTCCGGAGTCCTTCGGAAGACGTAGCACACCGTTGGCGACCAGCGTCTTGTAATGACACGCAAACAAATATGGCGTATCGGGAAACGGCTTCACACAATACGCATCGGTATCGGCCCATATTTCATCGGTCTTTTTAAGCAAATGATACCGGAACTTGTCCGCATGCGGACCCGGAGCGCCAAGCGCAGCATTGAAAATAAATTCCGACGCCGGCATTATGTCTTTGGCCGGTGCCACAACCACACCGTCAGGCACACCTTCGACATCGTCATAAACATAAAGCTTGACCGTTTGCCCGGCATCAACAAACGATTTCAGACAGAGTTGTTCAAGAAACGACAGCTTTGGCCCGATCCACAAAGAGGAAACCACGGGAAACTCTGGCATTTCAAACTCCGCTGTAAACGCGGCAAAATAGTTTGCCGCGTTCCGGTTCTTACAGCATCCGCATCAACTACGCCAGCGACGGGTCGATCTCTTTACAGGCCGTTACCAGACCATTCACGGCTTCAACCGATTTATCCAGCATCGCCTGCTCTTCCTTGTCGAGCTTGATTTCCACCACCCGCTCGACACCGTTTGCGCCAATCACGCTGGGTGCGCCGACAAACAGCCCCTTCAGACCATAGGCCCCGTCAACATATGTCGCACAAGGCAACACACGCCGTTGGTCTTTCAAGTAGGCTTCGGCCATCATGATAGCCGATGTGGCGGGCGCATAAAACGCCGAGCCGGTTTTCAGCAGGCCGACGATCTCGGCGCCACCGTCGCGGGTGCGCTGCACGATCGCGTCCAGTTTGTCCTGCGTGGTCCAGCCCATGTCCACCAGATCCGGCAACGGGATACCGGCAACTGTCGAATAGCGCGTCAGCGGCACCATTGTGTCGCCATGCCCG
>CAZDLV010000236.1:0-3544 GCA_964506345.1 uncultured Rhodobacterales bacterium
CTTTTCGTTGCGATTTTCCGCAACATCACACCAACCGCCTGAACGTTGCGCCGACTGACAACCGGCTACATGCCAGCAACATAACTCGGGTTCAGGCATCCTCCGGCGCGGTGACCCATCTCACAGCTCACAGGCCCCCTCTAAACCCGGGTGCCGAAACCAGGTTCCAGGCAAGAACCACACCGGAAACGACGCAATAGCGCGGCAATCACGCCCGACGCTATATTTTTTGTGCCCGGACTTGCGAAATCACATGCGCAAACGATCCGCACACCCGTCCGGCAACCTGCCCCATATCCGGCAAATCTGCCCCCAGCGAATCCGCCGCCCCGAACAGTGCCGGTCCCGCAGCAGCCGTATGGGTGGCGTAATGGAACTCGTGCCCCTTCAGCGCCCCCCTCCACGGCAGCCCTGCCAGAGGCCGCAAATTCCGGTATCCCAGATGCAGCCTGCGCCGCGCGAAGCTCGTCTCCACCGGCAGGAATCCCAGCATCCGGTGCGCCTGCCCGTCGCCATCCACCAGCCCCCGCCCCAGCGCCATATAGCCGCCGCACTCGCCATAGAGCAGCGCCCCGCGATCCCGCGCCGCCGCCATCCCCTGCCGGAAACCGTCGCAAGCCGCCAGCCGCCCCGCGTGCAGCTCCGGATAGCCGCCGGGCAGAAACACCGCATCGGCATCCGCCGCCGGTCCTTCGTCCGCCAGCGGCGAGAAAAACGACACCTCCGCCCCCGCACGCCGCCATGCCGCCAGCATATGCGGATAGGCAAAGGCAAAGGCCGCATCCCGCGCCACCGCTATCCGCTGGCCGAGCGGCGCCAGCCCCGCCACCGGCGCGCCCGTCGCCACATCCCCCGCCAGCGCCAGCAACGCATCGAGGTCCACCCCCGCGCCCACCAGCGCCGCCGCCCTGTCGATAAAATCCTCCAGCGCCGCATATTCGCCCGCCTGCACCAGCCCCAGATGCCGCGACGGCATATCCAGCGCCGCCTGCCGCGCCACCTGCCCCAGCACCGGCACCCCCGTCGCCGCAACCGCCCGCGCCACCATCGCCCCGTGGCGCGACGAGCCGACACGGTTCAGAATCACCCCGGCCACGCGCACATCCCCGCGCAGCCCCGCAAGGCCCGCCACCACCGCCGCCGCCGTCTGCGCCTGTTTCGCCACATCCAGCACCAGCACCACCGGCAGCCCCAGCACCGCCGCCACATCGGCGACCGAGCCGCGCCCCATCGGATCATCCGCGTCCGGCGCACCGTCGAACAGGCCCATCGCCCCCTCGACCACCAGCAATTCGCCATCCCGCGCCGCCAGCGCGCGCAGCTCCTCCGGCTCCATGGCCCAGCCATCCAGATTAACGCAATCCGCCCCGCTGGCTGCCGCATGGAAGGCCGGATCGATATAATCCGGCCCGCTCTTGGCCGACACCACCGCCACCCCGCGCGCCCGCAGCGCCCGCAGCAGGCCCAGCGTCACCAGCGTCTTGCCCGCCCCCGAATGCGGCGCGGCAATCACAAGGCCCTTCAGCCCCACGCCATCCGCTCCCGCAACAGGTTTCCGCGCCCGATCGACACGATCGCCGGCGCGCCGATACCGCTCGCCCCGATATCCGCCGCCGCCCGTTCCAGCGTCGTTTCCAGCACCTGCGCCTCCGGCAGGGTCGCATGGCTGACCACCAGCACCGGCGTATCCGCCGCCAGCCCGCCCGCGACCAGCTTTTCGGCGATCTCCGCCATATGCCGCATGGCCATATACAGCACGATCATCCCCGCAGCCCGCCCGACCGCGGCCCAGTCGATCCCCTCGGGCGACAATCCCGTGTGGTCATGCCCCGTCAGGAAAATCACGCTGGAATTCACATCGCGCGAGGTCACCGGCACACCGGCATAGGCCAACCCGCCGATCCCCGCTGTGATCCCCGGCACGATACGGAATTTCACCCCCGCCGCGACCAGCGCCAGCACCTCCTCGGCGCCGCGCCCGAACATGAACGGATCGCCCCCCTTGAGCCGCACCACCCGCCGACCGGCCCGAGCCTCGGCCACCAGCCGCGCGTTGATCTCCGGCTGTTTGGGCGAGGGCTTGCCGCCGCGCTTGCCCAGCAACACCCGTTCCGCATCGCCGGCAAAGGCCAGCACATCCGCACTGACCAGCGCGTCATGCACCACCACATCGGCCTGCTCCAGCGCATTGACCGCGTGCAGCGTCAGCAACCCCGCATCGCCGGGACCGGCCCCGACCAGCCAGACCTCTCCGGCAGGAAATTCAGGCAGTTTCATGTTTTCACCCTCGGCCTCAGAACATGCGGAATAGCAGGATCATACAGCGCAGAATCCCTGAAATCCGTCCGGTTTTCAAGCGCGGGCCCGATGAACACCAGCGCCGTGCGCGTAATCCTGGCATCGCGCACCTTCGCGTGGATATCCGCCAGCGTGCCGCGGATAATCGTCTCGTCCGGCCAGCCGACGCGATAGGCCACCACCACGGCGCAATCGTCCCCGTAGAACGGCGCCAGTTGCCGCCGGATCTCGCGCAGGGCCCGGATGCCCAGATGGATCACCAGCGTCGCCCCCGTGCGGCCGAAATTCTCCAGCGTCTCGCCCGCCGGCATATCGGTGGATTTCATCGACATGCGGGTCAATACAATCGACTGCGCCACCTCGGGTATCGTCAGCTCCTGCCCCATGGCCGCCGCCGCCGCGCTATAGGCCGAGACCCCCGGCGTGATGTCATAGGGTATCCCCGCCGCCTTCAGCCGCCGTATCTGCTCGGCAATCGCGCCGTAAAGCGCCGGATCACCCGAATGCACCCGCGCCACGTCCTGCCCGCGCGCATGGGCCGCCACGATCTCGGCGTGGGTATCGTCCAGCGTCATCGGCGCCGTATCCAGCACCCGCGCGCCCTCCGGCGCACAGGCCACGACCGCCTCGGGCACCAGCGAACCGGCATACAGGCACACCGGGCAGCTTTCGATCAACCGCCGCCCCTTGACCGTGATCAGGTCCGGATCGCCCGGCCCCGCGCCGATAAAATGCACTGTCATGCCAGATCTCCGTCGATTTTGCGGGCATAGCCGCGCGGCGTATACATCCGCGCCCCCTCGCCCAGTTGCGCCAGACGCGAGTTGCCGGACCCCACCAGCACCACCGTCAGCATATCCACATCGTCCACCTGCAAATCCGCCAGCCGCACATAGCGCACCGCCTCGCTCACGCGCCCGAGGTTGCTGGCCAGCATCACCGGCGTATCGGCAGGGCGGTGTTGCAACAGGATATCCCGCGCCTCGGCCAGCAGGGTGCGGCGGCGTCTGGAAACAGGGTTGTAGAACGCAATGACGAAATCCCCCTCCGCCGCCGCGCGCAGCCGCTTGACGATATCCTCGCGCGGGGTCAGCAGGTCGCTCAGGCTGATGGCGCAGAAATCATGCCCCAGCGGCGCACCGGCCCGCGCCGCCGCCCCCTGCAACGCCGAAACCCCGGGGGTGGCAACCACCTCCACCCGCCGCGCCGCGCCGGAGACCCCGTGCGCCTCCGGTCCGCGGTCCAG
>CAZDLV010000237.1:0-3537 GCA_964506345.1 uncultured Rhodobacterales bacterium
ACGTCTCCGGCCAGCTCCTGACCGAGGACTACTACGTCGCCAACAAGCTGATGAAAGGTTTCATCGGTGCGGCCAATATCGACACCAACTCCCGCCTGTGCATGGCCTCTTCGGTCGCCGGCCACAAACGCGCCTTCGGCACCGACACCGTGCCCGGAACCTACGAGGATTTCGAGGAGGCCGACCTCGTCGTCCTCACCGGCTCCAACCTTGCATGGTGCCATCCGGTCCTGTTCCAGCGCCTGAGTGCGGCCAAGGCCCGACGCCCCCACATGCAGGTCGTCGTCATCGACCCCCGCCGCACTGCCAGCGCCGAAATCGCCGATCTGCACCTGCCTGTGCGTCCCGACGGCGACATCGCCCTGTTCAACGCCCTGCTGGCCGAAATCAGCCGTCAGGGTGCCCTCGACGAAGGCTTCGTCACCGCCCGCGTCACCGGATTTGCCGAGGCACTGGAAACCGCCCGCGCCGGCTCCCCCGCCGACAGCGGACTGTCCCCCGAACAGGTCGAGGCCTTCTGCAACCTCTGGATCGGCACCGAAAAGGTCGTCACCGTCTATTCGCAGGGCGTGAACCAGTCCGCCTGCGGCAGCGACAAGGTCAACGCCATTATCAACTGCCATCTGGCCACGGGCCGCATCGGCAAACCGGGGACGGGGCCGTTCTCGGTCACCGGCCAGCCGAACGCCATGGGCGGACGCGAGGTCGGCGGTCTGGCCAACATGCTCGCCTGCCACCTCGATATCGAGGACCCCGACCACCGCGCCACGGTGCAGCAGGCATGGAACGCCCCGACCATCTGCACGCAACAGGGGCTGAAGGCCGTGGACCTTTTCGCCGCCTGCGACAGCGGCCGTATCAAGGCGCTGTGGATCATCGGCACCAACCCCGCCGTCTCGCTGCCCGATGCGGATTTCGTGGCCCGCGCGATCGCCAAAGTGCCCTTTACCGTGGTTTCCGACGTGACCGATACCGACACCACGAAACTGGCCGATGTATTCCTGCCCGCCACCACATGGGGCGAGAAAACCGGCACCGTCACCAATTCCGAACGCCGCATCAGCCTGCAACGCGCCTTCCTGCCCGCCCCGGGCGCAGCGCGCCCCGACTGGCGGATCATCTGCGACGTCGCAGCCCGCATGGGCTTCGGCGAGGCCTTCGCCTATCAAACCCCCGCCGATATCTTCCGCGAATATGCCGCCCTGTCCGGCAAGGCCGCTGCGCTGGGGCGCGATTTCGACATCGGCGGGCTGGCCGGTATTTCCGATGCGGAATACGACGCCCTGAAACCGGTGCAATGGCCTGTGCCCGCCAACGGCCCCGCCGGTGGCCGTTTCTTTGCCGACGGCGCTTTTTTCCATGCTGACGGCAAGGCCCGCATGCTGGCCGTCAACACCCCGCCCCCGCGCGTGCGCGCCGGCATCCACCTCAACTCCGGCCGCATCCGCGACCAGTGGCACACCATGACCCGCAGCGGAAAATCCCCGCGCCTCGGCCAGCATACCCCCGAACCTTTCGTGGATATCCACCCCGAAGACGCACAACCCCTCGGTCTTGGCAAGGACGACCTGTTGCGGGTGACGCACGGCAACCATGCGGTGATCCTGCGCGCCCGCGTCACCACCGACATCCGCAAAGGCATGGTGTTCGTCCCGATGCACTGGAACGACAGCAACGCCGCCTGCGCGCGGATCAATACGCTGCTCGACAGCACCACCGACCCGGTTTCCGGCCAGCCGGCGCTGAAGGCCGGCGCGGTGGAGCTGCACCGTTTCGACGCCCGCTGGCACGGTTTCGCGGTCTCCGCCGCCGCCATCCCGCCGCACCGCCACACCTATAGCGCCGTCGCCCGCACCGCCACCGGCTGGCGGGCCGAACTTGCCGGCGCCACCCTCCCCGACGACTGGGAGGCCGAGGCCCGCGCCGCCCTTGCCCTCTCCACCGGCAGCGTCAGCATCCTGCGCGATGCGGCGCAGGGGCTGGTCCGGGTCGCCATCCACGACGGCACGACCCTGCGCGGCCTGTTCTTCGCCGCCCCGCGCCCGATCGGGGTCGCGCGCAGCCACGCCGCCAGCCTGATCAACACCGACACCCCCGCCCTCAAGGCCCTGTCCGGTCTGCCGGTTTCCGGCCAGCCGGATGCGGGCCGCACGGTCTGCGCCTGCACGGGCGTCGGCATCAACACCATCCGCACCGCCATCGAGGGCGGCGCAACCAGCGTTGCCGATATCGGCGCACGCACCGGCGCAGGCACCAATTGCGGCGCCTGCAAACCCGAACTCGAAACCCTGCTGGCCGCAGCCCCGTTGCGCGCCGCCGAATAACCAACCGAACGGAGGACCCGAATGCCCCGCCCGCAAGACCCCGCCAAACCCGACCAGTATCGCGCCCTCGGCCTCAGCACCTTCGCCTTCACGATCAGTTTTGCGGTCTGGACGCTGTTCTCGATCATCGGCGTGCAGATCAAAGAGGACCTCGGGCTGAGCGACACACAATTCGGCCTGCTGGTGGCAACCCCCGTCCTGACCGGATCGGTCAGCCGGATGTTTCTGGGCATCTGGGCGGAAAAATACGGCGGCCGGATCGTCTTTCCGCTGCAAATGCTGACCACTGCCATCGCGGTCTGGATGCTGACATGGGCGCAATCCTATGCCATGTTCCTGCTCGCCGCGCTGGGTCTGGGGCTGGCGGGCGGCTCTTTCATCATCGGCGTTTCCTATGTCTCGCGCTGGTTCGGCGCGGGGCAACAGGGCACGGCACTCGGCATTTTCGGCGCCGGCAACGTCGGTGCGGCCCTGACCAGTTTCGTCGCGCCCTTCCTGCTTCTGGCCTTCGGCTGGGAAACAACCGTGCAAATCTACGCCGTGGTGCTGGCCCTGACCGCTGCGCTGTTCTATGCCTTCGCCAAACCCGATCCGGTCGAATCCGGCCATGCCGCCACCCGCCCGGCCACCAGCCTGCGCGCACAGCTGGCCCCGCTCAAACACGTGCAGGTCTGGCGGTTTTCGCTCTACTATTTCTTTGTGTTCGGTGCCTTCGTCGCCCTCGCCTCCTTCCTGCCGCGGTTCTATGTCGGAGCCTACGGGCTGGAACTGACCGTGGCCGGAACCCTAGCGGCCCTCTATGCCCTGCCGGGGTCGATTTTCCGCGCCCTCGGCGGCTGGATGTCCGACAAATGGGGGGCGCGGCGCGTCCTGTATACAACATTCCTGAGCGCACTGACCCTGTTGTCGGCCATGTCCTATTCCGGCGCGCCCCTGGGATTGTTCGTGGCATTCAGCGTTGTTCTCGGCTTCTCCATGAGCCTCGGCACCGCTGCGGTATTCAAACACGTCCCCGTATACTACCCGCAACACGTCGGCGCCGTCGGCGGGCTGGTCAGCATGATCGGGGGCCTCGGCGGTTTTGTCCTGCCCATCGCCTTCGGCGCGCTGCTGGACGTCACCGGCATCTGGACCGCCCCGTTTGTCCTGCTCGCATTGCTGGTAGCCGGCCTGACAATCTGGATGCACCTTTCGGTGCGCAAGATGGACAGGC